>JBGPQZ010000052.1:0-13877 GCA_041489335.1 Methylomirabilia bacterium | reverse complement strand
GGAGTAAGTTAACCCAGGAAACAACGTCCCCGATTATCCTCCAGCACCTCGCATTCTCAGCATGGCCCAGCAGGTGTCGCGTCCAGGTACACCACCGTGAAGACGATACTGAGGCACCTCCCCCTCGCCTACTGCTTCTGCTTCATGATCTCGGCCTTTGCCTGCTGGAGCCACCCGGTCAGGACATCGACTTGGTCGACGGTGATGTAGATTACATCCTCCTCATCACCCACCCCTGCCTGGAACAGTTGAATCTCGTCGTCCTTGCTTGTTCGCACGCCCACTTCCCGCATCCGCTTCTCCATGCTCGCCCCCTGGTGTCTCGGGTGAACGGCAGCGCAGCGAGTCGCTGTTTGGTGTGGTAAGTACGGAGCGTACCGCCGGTCGGTGCTCTGCGTCAAGCGGTGCAGGGGTGGGCAGGTTCTTGCGGCAGGAACGGACGCCCACCAGGCTAGGACTCGCTTGCCGTTTCGGCCTCGTCTTCTTTCCGCTTCCGTTCCTTCGCCCGCGCTATGATGGCCTCGGGCTCGTACGTCCAGTACTCGTGGCCGTCGGAGTCGACGTGGTGCTGCTCATACGGTGCGGTTGCCAGCTCCTCAACGATCGCCGCGGCAACCTCCACTTGGCCCTCGACCCCATCAGGATCGGATCGAATCAACGCTTCCTCGTGGAGCCGACTTTGGTGGGTGTGGAAAAATTTGTTCATCGCGAAATAGCGCATCAAGTGCGTCATGACGACGTGGTGCGGTTGCCCTCGGTATCGCTCGCGCACGAAGTACGCGATCTGGTTCTCAGCAGCATCCGGGTTGAACAGGTACTTTTCCGCCCAACCGTCGCTGTGCGCGATGAGTATCCCGCGGTCGCGCCGATCCCAATCGTCATGCGGGGTCTCACCGAGTTGCTTGCGGTAGTTGAGGACAACCATGTACTCATCGGCACTCCACGGGATTCGCCCCTGCCAGGCCTGAAGAAACCGGTCGGCTTGCCGCTTCCCCCGCGCCTTGCGTCCCATGAGCGCCTCCATACGCCTTTATTGCTCACACGATCAGCCACAGACTACCTCGGACCTCCCGGCATGGTCAACTGTCCTGGACCTCCAAGATCATCACGCCACCCATGCCTCACCGCGGATCACGAAGCCCGGTGCGTCTGCCACCACCTGGCGTAGCCCACGGGGAACTCAACCCGCGCAAGACGTGGCGAACACTGGGGGCCGAGTACACGAACAAGCGCATTGCTACCCACGCGACGAACATGTCTCGCCGTGGCGCGGCCCAGGGGGGGCACCGAAGACTGACACACTCAGAAGCGCGATGCTCCGAGGCGCGAGGCAACGGGACTCCCGCGGCGGGATGGGAGGGGGGTGCCCCCGGGGGCGGTGTGCCGAACACCGCCAACCCCCCAGGAGGGGACTTGGCGGTCTTTGAATGTGGAGAGGGCTAAGGATAGTGGCTCCCGGCCGGTCCCGATTCTGGTCCCGGTTGGAGAAGGGAAAAGCGCAAAACGAGCAAGGGCCTGTAAAGCGGCCGAAAAAGAGAAAACCCGCATGGCTCTATGCCGTGCGGGCTTTCTGCTTGGCTCCCCGGGCAAGACTCGAACTTGCAACCTAGCGGTTAACAGCCGCTCGCTCCACCATTGAGCTACCGGGGAATGCGTGTATTCTTGGGCTCGCGTACAACCTAGCGGGTAATCCGCCTGCGGCGGACTCGCTCCATCCTTGAGCTACCGGGGAATATCACCTTGTCCCTGCTCGATCGTGCGAGGCTCCTCCAGGATTTCCTTCAACCACTCCCGCCCCTGGCCGCTTTTCAGGAATCTCTCTCGGGCCATTGCCTCTCGCCGCGATGAGAGCATTTCTGCATGCGCGAGAACCCAAGGGCCAGGAGTGTGTTTGGTGTACAGGCTCCGTGTGTTGTTCGGGTCGTTGTGCTGTCGGAGACGTCCGTCAAGATCGCTGGTCTGCCCCACGTACAGCTTGCCCGTCGCTTGGTTGCGAATCACATAGACCCAAAACGCCCCCTGTTCACTTCGCCAGTCGGGCGGCCTTGGGCGGTTAATCCGCCTGCGGCGGACTCGCTCCACCATTGAGCTACCGGGGAATGTCACTTAAGGCGGGTGATTATAACAACAGGCCGCCCCTGCTGCAAGTCGGATGCGACCCGGCGCCCGCCTCAGGCTGTTATCTTCTTCTTGAGGTCCATGAGGACCAGCTTGGCCGCCCCCTTCAAGGTCTCGAAGACCCCGACCCCCTGCGCGGCGCAGGCCTCGAACCAGGGCACGTTCCGCTCGTTGAGGGCCGCCTGCATGTCCGAGACGGTGACGGCGTTGGGCAGGTCCCGCTTGTTGTACTGCAGGACGAAGGGCATGCCGTCCAGGCTGTGCCCCTGATCTCCAAGGTTCTCCTCCAGGTTCTCCAGGCTCTCGATGTTGGACTCCATGCGCTCCACCTGGGAGTCCGCCACGAAGATGACGCCGTCCGACCCCTTGAGGATCAGCTTCCGGCTGGCGTCGTAGAAGACTTGCCCCGGCACCGTGTAGAGATGGAAGCGCGTCTTGAAGCCGCGAATGCTGCCCAGATCCAGGGGCAAGAAATCGAAGAAGAGGGTGCGCTCGGTCTCGGTGGCGAGCGAGATCAGCTTCCCTTTGGAGCCGGGGTCCACCCTGGCGTAGATCTGCTGGAGATTCGTCGTCTTCCCGCAGAGGCCGGGGCCGTAGTAGACCACCTTGCAGTTGATTTCCCGTGCGGCGTAATTGATGAACGACACGGTCGCGCCTCAGCTCTTGAGCAGGTTTTCGATGTCGTCGTCCGTGATCTCGGACAACCCCCCCTGAGAGGCTGTCGCGGCCTGATCCGGCCCTCGGGAGGCCCGGCGCGCGATCTCGACAAACGCCTGGCCGATCTCCTCCGCCGCCCGGCGCACGCGAAATCGCACCAGGCCCAGCGTGGACTTCTCGTCGAAGAGCACCACCAGGATCAGGCCGTGGTCCAGAGCGGTGATGGTGAGGTTCGCCCGCTGCCCCTCGAGCACCAGACCGTTGAACTCCGCCTCGCCGACCAGGTTGGCCAGGCTGCCGGTGGCGGCCGCGCTCCCCGCCACCAGCGAGGCCAGGGCGGTCAGGTCCAGGCCGGCCGTCTCGCCCGCCGCGGTGATGACCCGGCCGTTCTTGTCCAGCAGGAAGGTGGCGCGCCCCTTGGCGTCCGCGGTGAGCCGCTTGAGCGTCGCGGCCAGGCGCGCTTCGTCTTCCTCGAACAGGATGAGGTTGTCGGGCGTGGCCACCGAACCCCTCCTTACCCGATCTCGCGGCGGCCTTCGAGCGCGCGGGCCAGCGTGGCCTCGTCCGCGTACTCCAGGTCGCCGCCCATGGGGAGCCCGCGGGCGAGGCGCGTGACCTTCACCGGGTGCGGCTTCAGGACCCGCAGGAGGTAGAGTGCCGTGGCCTCGCCTTCCACGTTGGGGTTCGTGGCCAGGATGACCTCCCGCACCCCGCCCGCCTCCAGCCGTCCCACGAGCTCCTTGGTCCGGATCTGCTCGGGCCCCCGGCCGTCCAGGGGCGAGAGCGATCCGCCCAGGACGTGATACAGCCCTCGGAACTCCCGGGTCTTCTCGATGGCCAGGAGGTCGTTCACCTCCTCGACCACGCACAAGATCGATGTGTCGCGCCGGGTATCCAGGCAGACGCCGCAGCGCTCCTCCTCACACAGGTTGAAGCACTGGCTGCACAGGCGCGTCTTGTCCTTGAGCCCCACGACCGCCTCGGCTAACGTCACGGCGTCCTCGCGGGGAGCCTTCAGCAGGTGGAAGGCCAGCCGCTGGGCCGTCTTGGGGCCGATCCCGGGCAGCCGGACCAACTGTTCGATCAAGGCCGCCAGGGCGGCCGGCATCGCCGACATGCGTACACGCTCCTAGAAGAGTCCCGGCAGGCCCATGCCCCCGGCCACGCGCGAGACCTCGTGGGCCAGGAGCTCCCGCGCCTTGCGCAGGGCGTCGTTGGCCGCGGCCGTCACCAGATCCTGCAGCATCTCCCGGTCCTCGCTGCGGAGGACTTCGGGGTCGATCTTCACCGAGAGGAGCTCGCCCCGTCCGTTGGCGACCGCCGTGACCATGCCGCCGCCGGCGCTCCCCTCCACGGTCTTGGCCCCGACCTCGGCCTGGATGCGATCCACCTCGGCCTTCATCCGCTGGGCTTGCTTCATGATCTCGCCGAGCTCGGTCATGCCACCTCCTCAGCCCGCCGTTTCCCGGATCACGCTCCCGCCCAGGAGGTCGAGCGCCTCCCGCACCAGCGGATGCTCTGGCGGCCGGGCCGGGCCCCGCGAGCCCCCGGGCGCCTCCGTCGCGAGCAAGCGAACGGGCGGCGCGGCCGCCACGAACCGGTAGTCGACGCGCAGACGGCTGCCGAAAACTGCCGAGGCCGTCTCGTTGAGCAGCCGATGGGTCTCGGTATCGTCCAGCGTCTCCCGCACGTAGGCGTTGCCGTTGGGCACCTCCAGGATCAGGCGGTCGTCCTCGATGCCCACGGGCCGCGCCTCGGCAAGCACCGACGCCAATCGCTTGCGGCCCTTCAGGCGCTCCACCGTGCTGGCCCACCCGGTCGTGGCCTCCGGCGGCGGGGGCGCGGGAGGCGCCAGCCGTAGGGCCTCGACGGCGACCGCCGAGGCCCGCGCCGGAGGCGGCACCGGCCGCTCGAAGAGCGGAAGCTCCGGCGGCGGGAGGGGGGCCGCCAGCCGGCCCCCCGACAGCCGGCCCTCCAGGGCCACCAGCTGATCCAGGATGCCGCCCACGCTCTGGAGGCGCCGTACCTCCGTCAGGCGAATCAGAGCCATCTCCAGGAGCAGGCGTGGCTGGGGGGCACGCCGCATCTCCGCCTCGGCCCGCTGCAGGCTCCTGATCATCAACTCCAGCTCGGGGAGACTCGCCTGGGCCGCTTGCCTTCGGCTGACGGCCGCCGGGACGCGCGCGCCGTCCAGGAGCGGTCCCGGCTCCGGGCAGACCTTCCAGATGGCTAGGTCCCGGAGGTGGGCGACGAGCTCCAGCGCGAACTGGCGCAGGTCCTGCCCGTGGCCCGCCAGTCGGTCCACCAGGTGGAGCGCTCGCGCCGCATCCCGGCCCAGGACGGCCTCGGCCGCCTCGGCCAGGACCTCGGCCGGCACCAGGCCCAGGAGGTCCGCCACGCGCTCGGCCTCCAGGCGGTTGCCCAGACAGGCGATGGCCTGATCGAGCAGGCTCTCCGCATCCCGCAGGCTCCCCGCGGCGGCCCGGGCCAGCACCGCGATGGCGCCGTCCTCGGCCGCGACGCCCTCGGCCTGCGCGATCTTGGTGAGGCGCCCGGCGATCTCCGCCACGCCCAGCAGGCGGAAATCGTGGCGCTGGCACCGCGAGTGAATCGTGGCGAGGATCCGCTGGGGCTCGGTCGTCGCCAGGATGAAGACCACGCGCGGCGGGGGCTCCTCCAGCGTCTTGAGCAACGCGTTGAAGGAGCTCACCGACAGCATGTGCGCCTCGTCGATGATGTAGACCTTGTAGCGACCGCGGGCGGGGGCGTACTGCACCGTCTCCAGGAGCTCGCGCGTCTTCTCCACCTGAGTGTTGGAGGCGGCATCCACCTCGATGCAGTCGAACGAGCGGCCGGCCCCGATCTCCTCGCAGGTCGGGCAGATCCCGCAGGGAGTCGGCGTGGGTCCCTGGGCGCAATTCAGCGCCTTGGCCACGATGCGGGCGGTTGAGGTCTTACCCACACCGCGCGGCCCGGCGAACAGCAGAGCGTGGGCGAGGTGGTCCGTCGCGATGGCGTTCTTCAGGGTCTCGGTGACGTGCCGCTGGCCGACGACCGCCTCAAACGCCTTGGGTCTCCAGCGCCGTGCAATGACCTCGTAGGACATGGGATCTCTGGCACCCTCTGGGGGGCCGCGGCGGCCCGCCAAGATGTGAGCGCCGGACGGCCCGTGCGACTCCGACCGGGTGTCCTCGCGGCACCGGCCGCTCTCTGTTTACCGCTGCTTCCTTCCGGACCTGGCGGGATTCACAGGGCTACCATGCGCGAGACTCGATCCGCAACGCCGCACGAACCATCCGACGCCCACCCCTTCGGCCCGGCCGTCGCCGGGCCGCTCTCTCACTCCCTCACGACCGGTACAGCGCCGGCCCCGCCGTGCCCTCGGGGGCTCGGCGCCGTGCGCGTCCACCTGCCGCCGGCCCCGCCGCGCCGCGCCGCCGCGCGGATGGGTTGGCGGAGAGGCCGGGATTCGAACCCGGGGTGGAGTTTCCCCCACACACGCTCTCCAGGCGTGCTCCTTCAACCGCTCGGACACCTCTCCGTTGGCCAGCAAACAGAAACTCTCAATTGTCACACCGCCGACTCGCGGGTCGGCTCATCCTCCGCGGGCCTCCCGGCTCACCGGCTCAGGGGCAATCGGTTCGGCCGGATGAGCTGGCGGAGAGGGTGGGATTCGAACCCACGTGGGAGTTGCCCCCCAACCCGCTTTCGAGGCGGGCCCGTTACGACCACTTCGGTACCTCTCCGCTTTCAATTACTTCTTCGGAACCCCCTCGATCAAGGTGACCCGATACGCGGGGTGTTCGAACGGCTGCACCTCGGGGAACTTGGCGAACAGCCACCCCCGGAAGATCTCCTTGCCGCCCTCCGACGCGGTCACCAGCACGGCGGGGTTGAGCGGCTCGTTCGAGGACGAGGTGACCTCGCCTTCCTTCACCTGCAGGGCCGGCAGGAACTCCCCCACCCGCACCCGCAATTGGCTGCCCGCGATGCGGAGCTCATCCCCCAGCTTGGCCGTCACGACCCGGGGGGGCTCGCCGCCGGCCTTCTGCTCGACCCGCAGCGTAACGGCTTCCCACTTCCCCCGGACGGAATCCGGGACGCGGACCGTGCGGCCGGCGCCCCCCACCTGGGGATGCCCCTGGCCAGGAGGCCCCGTCGCCTCACCCGCGATCGGGGGATGACTCGGCGGCAGGCCGGTCGGCCCCGACCCCCCTCGTGCGCCAGGGACACTGGGCTCCGGGGGCTCGAAGATCGCAAAATAGAGGGCCACGGCCGCCAGCGGAATGGCGATGGCCGCGCCCACGATGATCAACCGCTTCGTGGTCGCCCCCTCAAAACACAAATCCTGGCCGGCGCGCCAGGGCGGTGTCCGTAAGAATTGGCGGAGAGGCCGGGATTCGAACCCGGGGGCCAGTTTTACCCAGCCAACCGCTTAGCAGGCGGTTGCCTTCGGCCGCTCGGCCACCTCTCCGCTTTGCCGTTCAGCATCTTGTGCAGGAATCGGCGGGCGGCGCCTTGCGGCATCGCCGCGCGATCTTTGGCCCGCCTTCCGACCGTTCCGCATCCCGATGGCGGAGGGGGTAGGATTCGAACCCACGGACCTTTCGGTCATCCCGTTTCAAGCGGGACGCCTTCAACCACTCGGCCACCCCTCCCCCAGAATCGTCTTCGGCCGCTCTACGCGAAGACGCCTCGGGCCGCCGGGCGACGCCCACTGATGATAGAAAACCTGGAGCCCAAAGGGAAGCGGAAACGTCAGGCGCTACGCTTTTGCGATCCGCTCCAGCCCATCCATGTATGGGCGGAGGGCTTCGGGGATGCGGACGCTGCCATCCGCCTCCTGATAATTCTCCACGATGGCGAGCCAGGTCCGGCCCACCGCCACCCCCGAGCCGTTCAGGGTGTGAACATACTCCGCAGCCGCCTTCGCCGCCGGGCGGTACCGGATGTTGGCCCGCCGCGCCTGGAACGCCTCGCAGTTGCTGACCGAGGAGATCTCGCGATACCCGCCCCCGTCGGACTGCCCCGGCAGCCAGACCTCGATGTCGTATGTCTTGGCCGCCGAGAAGCCCATGTCGCCGGCGCAGAGCACCACGACCCGGTAGGGCAGGCCGAGACGCACGAGGACGCTCTCGGCGTCCAGGACCATCTGCTCCAGCGCCTCGTAGGACCGGCCCGCCTCGCTGATCTTGACCAGTTCCACCTTGTTGAATTGGTGCTGGCGGATCAGCCCGCGGGTGTCCTTGCCGTAGGAGCCCGCCTCGCGCCGGAAGCAGGGCGTGAAGGCGACGTAGGAGAGGGGGAGGCTGCCCGGCGGCAGGATCTCCTCCCGGTGCAGGTTGGTCACCGGGACCTCGGCCGTCGGAATCAGGTACAGCGACTCGTCCTTGGTCTTGAACAGCTCCTCCGAGAACTTGGGAAGTTGGCCGGTCCCGGTCATGGCCGCCGCGTTCACAAGGAGCGGTGGGAACACCTCCGTGTAGCCGTGCTCCTTCGTGTGCAGGTCCAGCATGAAGTTGACCAGCGCCCGCTCCAGCCGCGCGCCCAGCCCCGTCAGCACGCTGAAGCGGGCCTGCGCCATCCGCGCCGCCCGCTCGAAGTTGAGCAGGCCGAGGGCTTCGCCGATCTCCCAATGGGGCCTCGGCGTGAAATCGAAACGCCGCGGCTCCCCCCAGCGGCGGATCTCGACGTTCCCGCTGCTGTCGGGCCCCGCGGGTACCGAGGGGTGGGGCAGGTTGGGCAGGGTCATGAGGAACCGCTCGATCTCGGCCTCGCGGGCCCGGACGTCCCCGTCCAGGGCCTTGATCCGGTCCCCGACCTCGCGCATCTCGGTGATCAGGGCGGCCGCGTCCTGGCTCGTCCGCTTCCGCCGGCCGACCTCTTCCGAAACCGTGTTGCGGCGGTGCCTGAGCTGCTCTACCTCGGTGAGCAGCCGGCGCCGCTCCTGGTCCGCGTCCGAGAACTCGCGCAGCTCCACCGTGAGGCCCCGATCCTGCAGCCGGGCCCGCACCGCCTCCAGGTTGTCGCGCAACAGCTTCGCCTCTAACATGCCTCTCCTTGTGCCTGTGGTCTAGACCTCGCCCTCGGCCGTCTCCGGCCCCTCGCCGTTCCCCTCGGCCTCGGCCTCCTCCGCCACCAGACTCGTCACCGCTGCCACGCGGTCGTTCGGCTCCAGGCCCTGGAGGCGGACCCCCTGCGTGGCGCGGCCGATCACGCTGATCTCGCGGGCGCGCAGGCGGCTCACCTTCCCCTCCTGCGAGATCATCATGACCTGGTCCTGCTCCTGGACCTGGAGCGCGCTCACCACGGGGCCGTTCTTCTCCGTGACCCGCACGTTGATGATCCCCTTGCCGCCCCGCCCCTGCAGACGGTACTCCTCCAGGGCCGTGCGTTTGCCGTAGCCGTGCTCGTTGACGGTGAGGATGGTCGTCCCCGCGCGCGCCACTTCCGCTGCGACTACGCTGTCGCCCGGCTCCAGCGCGATGCCGTTGACGCCGCGCCCCGCGCGCCCGATGAGTCGCACCTCGCTCTCGTTGAAGCGGATGGCCATGCCCTGGCAGGTGGCCAGGAAGAGCTCGTCCTGGCCGCTCGTCAGGCGGACGGCGATGAGCTCGTCCCCCTCGTCCAGCGTGAGCGCGATGATCCCGCCCGCGCGCGGGTTGGCGAAGGCGGAGAGGTCCGTCTTCTTCACCACGCCGCGCCGCGTGGCCATGAAGAGATGCCGATCCGGCTCGAACTGGCGGATGGGGATCATGGCCGTCACCAGCTCGCCGGACTGGACCTGGAGGAAGTTCACCAGGGCCTTGCCCTTGGCCGCCCGGCCCAACTGCGGAATCTCGTGGACCTTGAGCCAGTGCACCCGGCCGAGGTTGGTGAAGAGCAGGATGTAGCTGTGGGTGGTGGCGACGAAGAGGTATTCCACATAGTCCTCTTCCTTGGTGGCCATCCCCGTCGTGCCCTTGCCGCCCCGCCGCTGGGCCCGGTAGATCGCCAGGGGGCTCCGCTTGATGTAGCCGCCGTGGCTGATGGTGACTACCATCTCCTCGTCGGCCAGTGTGTCCTCGTACGAGATCTCCGCCGTCTCATCCACGATCTGGGTCCGCCGGGGATCGCCGTACTGCTCCTTCAGGGCGGTGAGCTCTTCCCGGATGATCTCGCGCACTAGCGCCTCGTTCCCGAGGATGGCCTGGAGTTTGGCGATGAGCCGGATCGTCTCCTCGTACTCGTCCTGGATCTTCTGCCGCTCGAGCTGGGTGAGGCGTTGGAGGCGCAGGTCCAGGACGGCCTGGGCCTGGATCTCGCTCATCCCGAAGTCGCGCATGAGGCCGGTCCGCGCCTCCTCCACCGAGCGAGAGCGCCGGATGAGCTGGATGACGGCATCCAGGTGGTCCAGGGCAATGCGATAGCCCTCCAGGACGTGCGCCCGCGCCTCCGCCTGGCGCAGCTCGTACCGGGTCCGGCGGACGACCACCACCTTGCGGTGATCGATGAAGTAGCCGACCGTCTGCTTCAGGTCCAGGACGCGGGGCTGGTTGTCCACCAGGGCCAGCATGATCACGCCGAAGGTGGACTGCATGGCGGTGTGCTTGTAGAGTGAGTTCAGGACGGGCACCGCCGACTCGTCCTTCTTCAGTTCCAGCACGATCCGCATTCCCTCCCGGTCCGACTCGTCGCGCAGGTCCGACACGCCTTCGATCTTCTTCTCGCGGATCAGCTCGGCGATCCGCTCCACTAGCTTGGCCTTGTTCACCTGGTAGGGCAGCTCGGTCACGATGATGTTCTCGCGCCCGGCGCGCGCCTTCTCGACAAACGCCTTGGCTCGCACCTGAATCAGGCCCCGGCCCGTGCGGTACGCATCCAGGATCCCCTGCCGCCCGTGGATGTAGCCCGCCGTGGGGAAGTCCGGCCCGGGCAGGATCTGCATCAACCCGTCGATGGTGATCTCGGGGTTCTCCAGTTGGGCGATCACGGCGTCCACCACCTCGCCCAAGTTGTGGGGCGGGATGTTGGTGGCCATGCCCACGGCGATCCCGGACGAGCCGTTGACCAGGAGGTTTGGGAGGACGGTGGGGAGCACCACCGGCTCCACCGTGGATTCATCGTAGTTCGGGATGAAGTCCACCGTCTCCTTGTCGATATCGCGCAGCATCTCTTCGGCCGGGCGGGCGAGCCGCACCTCGGTGTATCGCATGGCCGCCGGCGCATCCCCGTCCACCGACCCGAAGTTCCCCTGGCCATCGATCAGCGGATAGCGCATGGAGAAGTCCTGCGCCAGCCGCACGATGGTGTCATAGACCGCCGTGTCCCCGTGCGGGTGGTATTTTCCCAGGACGTCGCCCACCACGCGCGCCGCCTTGCGGTGGGGACGATTGTGGCGCAGCCCCATCTCGTCCATGGCGTGGAGGACGCGCCGGTGCACCGGCTTCAACCCATCCCGGACGTCGGGCAGGGCGCGGCCGATGATCACGCTCATGGCGTAGTCGAGGTATGACCGCCGCATCTCCTCGTGGATGTCGGTGGGGTGCACCTCGCCTACGCGTTGCTGGGCAATGCTGTCGTTCTCGTCGGGCACGGGGAGCCCTCTCTCTGTTCGCGGGGCGTCGCGCGGCGGGGCGTTGCGCGACGAGTGCGCGCGTTAGATGTCCAGGTTGCCCACCTCGAGGGCGTGGGTCTCAATGAATTGCCGGCGGGGTTCCACCTGGTCACCCATCAGGGTGGTGAAGATGCGTTCCGCGGCCAGGGCGTCTTCGACTTGCACCCGGAGCAGGGTGCGCGTCTCCGGGTTCATGGTGGTCTGCCAGAGCTGCTCGGCGTTCATCTCGCCGAGACCCTTGTAGCGCTGGATGGTCATGCCCTTCTTGGACAGGGCCAGCGTCTGTTCGTAGAGCGCGGTCCAGGTCTGGGCCTCGGCGGTCTCCGACTCTCCGCGGATGGTGAAGGGCGGTTTCCCGAGGGCCTGGAGGGCGGCCCCGGCCGCTTCGAGCTCCCGGTACTCCGCCGAGGCGAGCAGGGCCGGGCTCACGATGCAGGCCGGTCGGTCGCCCCAGCGGGGCTGCCCGCCCAGGGCGATCGCCAGCTTGTAGGTCTCCTGGTCCTCATCCCACTCGACGCCGCCCTCGGCCGGGCCGAGTTGGTCGGCCTGCGCGGCCAACTGGGCCAGGAGCCGGTCGAGCAGCCGGCCGGCCCGGGTCTCGTCCTTTAGGGTGCCGCGCGGGACGCCGCCCATCTGCACCAACGCGGCCACCGCATGCGGGTTCTGGCCGCGCTTCTCGAGGGCGCTCAGGCAGCGCTGCCAGGCGACCACCTTCTTCAGGCACCCGCTGAGGCGCTGGCCTGACCAGGCGCCTCCGTTCCCCGCCGCCTCCACCGAGAGGGATTCGGCCCCGTTCTCGATCAGGAACTCCACCATGCCTCGATCGTCCTTGAGGTGTCGCTCCGTCTTCCCCTTCTTCACCTTGTAGAGTGGCGGCTGGGCGATGAAGAGGTGGCCGTCGTCCACGATCTTCCGGAGATGGCGAAAAAAGAAGGTGAGGAGCAGGGTGCGGATGTGCTCGCCGTCAACGTCGGCATCGGTCATGATGATGACGCGGTGGTAGCGAAGCTTCGTCCCGTCGAATTCCGGATCAATGCCCGCGCCGAGAGCCGACACCAGGACCCGGATCTCCTGGGAGGCGAGCATCTTGTCCGCCCGCGCCCGCTCCGTGTTCAGGATCTTGCCCCGCAACGGGAGAATGGCTTGAAAGCGGCGGTCGCGCCCCTGCTTCGCCGACCCGCCGGCCGAATCACCCTCCACGATGAACAGTTCGCACAGGGCCGGGTCCTTCTCGGAGCAGTCGGCGAGTTTGCCGGGTAGGTCGTCCCCGTCGAGGGCTCCCTTGCGCCGCACCAACTCCTTGGCCCGGCGCGCGGCCTCGCGGGCGCGCGCCGCATCGGCCGCCTTCTCGACGATGCGTCGGCCGATCCCGGGGTTCTCTTCGAGGTACTCGCTCAGTTTCTCGTTGACGATGGTCTCGACCAAGCCCTTGATGTCCGGGTTGTTCAGGCGGCCCTTGGTCTGGCCTTCGAACTGTGGGTTGGGCAGACGGATGCTGATGACCGCCGTCAGGCCCTCGCGCACGTCGTCACCGCTCAGGCTGTTCTTGAGATCCTTCAGGAGGTTGCGGCTGGAGGCGTAGCTGTTGATGGTGCGCGTCAGGGCCGAGCGGAAGCCGATGACGTGGGTCCCGCCGTCCCGTGTGTTGATGTTGTTGGCGAACGAGAAGACGCTCTCGGCATAGCCGTCGTTGTATTGCAGCGCGACCTCGACGCCGGTATCCTCGCGCTGCGCTTCGATGTGGATGGGGCGCGGGTGGAGCGTCGCCTTGTTCTCATTGAGCAACTCGACAAACTGCCGGATTCCGCCCGTGTAGCAGAACTCTTCGCTCTTGTCGGCCCGCTCGTCGCTCAGGGTCATCTTCAGCCCGCGGTTCAGGAAGGCCATCTCCCGGAGGCGGTTGCTCAGGATGTCTAGGCTGAACGTCCGGTCCTCGAAGATCTCGGCGTCGGGGAGGAAGGTCACGCGCGTCCCGCTACGCCGGGCCTTGCCGATCTCCTCCAGGTCGCCTGCCGGCTTCCCGCGCTCGTAGCGCTGCAGGTGTTTCTTCCCTCCGGTCCAGACCTCAACCTCCAGCCATTCCGAGAGTGCGTTCACCACGGAAACGCCTACCCCATGCAGGCCGCCGGAGACCTTGTAGGCGGACCCGCCGAACTTGCCGCCGGCGTGCAGCGTGGTCATAACGACTTCGACGCCCGGCCGGCCGGTTTGCTCGTGCGCCTCAACCGGGATGCCGCGCCCGTTGTCGGTAACCGTCACGCTGTTGTCGATATGGATCGTGACGTCGATGCGGTCGCATGCACCCGCCAGGGCCTCATCGACGCTGTTGTCCACAACCTCAAAGACCAGGCGATGCAGACCCTCGGGGCCGGTGCCCCCGATGTACATCGCGGGCCGCGTCCTGACGGCCTCCAGGCCCTCGAGGATCTTGATCTGATCCACGCCGTAGGTCGTGTTGCTGTCGCTGTCTTGTGACCCGTTCATTCCCGCCATAGACCTTCTTGGG
>JBGPQZ010000051.1:0-13978 GCA_041489335.1 Methylomirabilia bacterium | reverse complement strand
CTTTGCGATGTCATCCCGGAGGCCATCCCCTCGTCATCCCCCTTCGCCGAGAGCAGCCGGGCGCAAGTTTACCGCGGCCCGATCAGATCCACCAGCCACATGTACGACCAGGGCACATAGGTCACGAAGAACAGGACAACGACCACGGACCAGATGAACGGCATGGACTCCTTATCGATGCCCAGGGCGAAGGCGGGGGGCGCCAGCACCGGCACCAGGATCACCAGGAGGGCGGTCACCTCCATGATGCAGCCCATGAACAGCAGGAAGTTGTCGGCGGTCATCGGGATTCATGGTCTCACGCACGGGATGCCGAGGATCTGGCACAGCTCCACCAGCTCCCCGGCAACATCCGCCCAGACGAGCCCGTAGTGGTGCTCGAATCCCCCGTAGATCACCGCGTCCAGCACCTCCCGCACCGGCCGCTCCAGACGGACCTCCACGCTCGTGCCCTGGAAGGAGTTGGGTCCGTCCAGCGCCTCCCCGCCCAGCGTGCACATCCGGAACCCGTCGGCCGTCTGGCCCAACCGCGCGATGGTGACCGAGCCGCTCCGGAGGCTGTTGTTCAGGGCAAACCCCAGGTTCCGGTTCGGCTGCACCCCGGCAACGGGCCCTGTCTTCGTCGAGGCCAGTGAGAAGGCGCCGACGCCGCAGTGCCAGAAGGTGCAGGTGTTGCGCGTCCCGTCCACGTGAACCAGGTCCCCCAGATACGCGGGCTGGCCCGTGAGGTACTGCTGGATCAGCATGGTCACGGCCCCCAGCGTGTCGGCCTCGCAGGCAGCCGGGATACCGTCTTCGATGAGGTGAGACAACGTGGAGCACGCGGCCGCCTTGTAGTCGGTGAAGAACTCGGGCCAGCAGCGCACGGCCACGGCGGCTGGTCGCACGTCCCCCAGCGCCTCGCGGAGCGCCAGGTAGAACTGGGTAGACCGCACAACCTGCTCGGTGGGCAGCTGGGCCAGCCCCCTCACCACCTTCCGGTCCGCTTCGATGACCGGGTTGTACTGCTCCGGCGGCACCTGGGGCGCCTTCTGGAGCAACGCCTGAAGGTCGAGTCGTGTGAGCCGCGGGCCGATCTTCCGCATGAGTTGGAGGGCGTCCACGGAGGACGTGTAGAAGCCGGGCGGCGGGTTTCCCACCTCGGCGATGACCGCCCCTTTGAGCTTGCGGGCCGTCGTGGCGGCGCGCAGCCAACATCCCACCTCGCGCTCGGCCTCCGGCTCGGCCGGCAGGCGGTAAAGGTACTTGAAGGCACGACCCAACCTGACCAAGAGGCTGGACGCCAGGTTGGCGCCCGTCAGGGAGTTCAGCCGGAGCCGCCCACCCACCTCGGGTTCCGGCAACGACCAGATCAGGATCGGGAGATCCAGCTCGCCGACGATCCGCGTGAGAAATCGTCCGTCCGTAAAGGTCGAGCACTGCACGATCAGGGCGTCCGCCCCGGCCCCTCGAGATGCCGCGGCGGCCTTCCCGGCCTCCTCCGGGTCCGTCACCAGGCCGTCGGGGCGAACCACCTCGCATCCCAACCGCTCCAGGACCGCGACGGTCTCCCGATACAGCCGCAGCGCCAGGTCTGTGTCAAACCCGGGCCGGGCCATGCCCAACAGGATCACCTTGCCGTTGTTCATGCGCGTCGTCCCTTTCTCCTCGCGGGCTGAGCGGACGGAAGCTCTCCCTCAGCCCTTCATGAACCCCAAGAGCGTCGGCAGCCAGAGCACCAGTTGCGGGAAGAACGAGATCAGCATCAGCACGACCACCAGCGGGATGCACCAGGGGAGGACCGCCTTCACCACGTCCTCGAAGGACATCCTCGCCACGCGCACCATGATGTAGAGATAGGTCCCCACCGGCGGCGTGAGCGCCCCGATGGTCAGGTTCAGGACCGCCACCACGCCGAAGTGAACCGGGTCGATGCCCACCTGCTGGATAGCCGGCAGCAGGATCGGGATCAGGACGATGAGCGCCGCCAGCCCCTCCATGAAGCAGCCCACGATCAGCAGGAAGACGTTCAGGATCAGCAGGACGACCACCGGATTGCGCGAGATCGAGAAGAGAGCCTTGGCCACCATCTGGGGGAGCTGCTCCCGCGTGAGGACCCAGGCGAAGAGGTTGGCCGCGCTCACGATGAAGATGAAGACGGCCGTCGTCTGGATCGTCTCCAGGACCACCTCACGGAACTTGGCCAGCGTCAGCTCTCGGTACACCACCACCCCCAGAAACAGGGCGTAGACCACCGTCACGATGGCCGCCTCGGTCGGGGTGAAGACCCCCAACGTGATCCCGACCAGGATAATCATCGGCGTGATCAGCGCCCAGAAGGCCATGGCAGTGGCCAGGAGCATCTCCTTCGCGGTCGCCCGCTTGTACACGGGATAGTCGCGCTTCTTGGCGTAGTAGTAGACCATCACGCAGAGGGAGGCGCCCATGAGGAGGCCCGGCACCACCCCGCCCAGGAAGAGTGCTCCCACCGAGACGCTGGCCAGGGTCCCGTAAAGCACCATCGGGATGCTGGGCGGAATGATCGGCCCGATGGTGGCCGACGAGAGCGTCACGCCGACGTTGAAATCGTCATCAAAGCCCGCCTTCCGCTGGGCCTCCAGCTCAATGGCGCCGATGCCGGCGCAGTCCGCCGCCCCCGACCCGGACATGCCGGCGAAGATGATGCTCCCCAGGACGTTCACGTGGCCCAGGCTTCCCTTGATGTGGCCCACCAGCGCCAGCGAGAAGCGGAAGATTCGCTCCGTGATGCCGGTGGAGTTCATCAGCAGGCCGGCGAAGACGAAGAACGGGACGGCCAGGATCGGGATGGAGTCCGGACCGGCCATCATCCGCTGCGGGATCCCCAGCAGGACGTCTCCCCGCCCCACCAGGAAGGCCGTCCCGGCGATCAGCATGGAGAAGGCGATCGGGACGTTCATCAGCATCAGCAGGAACCAGAGGCCGAAGACGAGTACGGTTTCCACGAAGCCGCTCCTTGGATCAGCCGGCCCCCCACGGGGGGCGATCGGATCAGATCACCCGCTCGGTCGCCGAGGCGCCCTCGGGCGCCGGATGCGCCGGCGCGTTGAGGCCCCGGAGTTTGCCGAGCAATGCCCGTAGGCTGTACCCGATCATGAGGACAGCCATGACCACCAGGGAGGCCGACACATAGGAGAGCGGGATCTGCAGGGCGATGGAGGCCACGCTGTGATTCATGAAGCAGAAGCGAATGCTCTGGACCAGGAAGAGGCCGAGAAATCCGAGGACGGCGCCGTCGGCCAGGATGCCGACCCAGGCCTGGCCGCGCGGCGGCAAGAGAGAAACGAAGTAGGAGATGCCGATGTGGCGGCCGTCCCGCAACGCCAGGGCCGAGCCGAGGAAGGCGACCCAGGTGAAGGCGTACACCGTCACCTCTTCGGACCAGAAGTAGGGCCGGTTGAAGGCGTAGCGGGCCACCACCTCGCCGAACACCACGAGGCAGAGAGCCGCGAAGAGCGCGATCACGAGATGCTCGAGGCAGCGATTCAGTGTTGCCGTCACCCTGCGCACGCCGAGGTCCCCCAGAGGGGGGCCGGGCGGGCCGCCCCCGGCCCGGCCCCGCCCAAGCCAGCGGCCCGACTTCGTGTTCACGATCTTGTCGTAGAGCCCCTTGCCCCAGATGGTCTCGAACTTCGGCGCGACGGACGCCGAGGCCTTGCGGAAGGCCTCCACGTCCGGCTTCACGATCGTCATCCCGGCCTTCTTGAAGCTCTCCAGGAAGGCGTCCTCCTGCTCCAGCATCAGCTTGTTGTTCAGCTCCCGGGCCTCCTGGGCGGCTGCCATCATGATCTTCTGATTGTCGGGCGAGAGGGTGCGCCACACCCGCTCGTTGATGATCATGGGCAGCGGAGTGATGATGTGCTCGGTCAGCATGAGGTACTTCTGTGCCTCGTAGAACTTGAAGCCGTTGATGGTGGGGGTCGGGTTCTCCTGTCCGTCCACCACGCCGGTCTTCAAGGCCAGGTACAGCTCGCCGATGTTCATGGGGGTGGGTGTCGCGCCCCAGGTCTTCGCCATCTCCATGATCACGGGCACCTGCGGGGTGCGCAGCTTGAAGCCCGTCATCTCCTCCGGCTTCAGGATCTGTTTGTTGGCGGTCAGATGCCGCCGCCCGTAATAGAAGACGTTGAGGATGCGCAGGCCGCGCCCCTTCAGCAGCTCATCCCGCAGCTCGTCCCCGACCGGGCCGTCCATCACCTTGTTCATGTGGTCGATGTCGCGCCAGATGTAGGGGCACTCGCCGATCCCCAGCCTCGGCGAGAACTGGCTGATGCCGCCGGACCCGATCAGGAGCATGTCCTGGGTCCCCATGATGGTGCCCTCGATGTTGTCCTTATCGGTCCCGAGCTGGCCGCCGGGGTAGAGGTCGATCTTGATCTTCCCGCCGGTCTTGGCGGCCACTACCTCCGCCATCTTCTTGGCGCCGACGTTGCTGGGATGATCGGGCGGGTAGCTGTGGCCCCACTTCAAGACGATGGGTTTGTCCTGAGACGCGCTCTCGCTGGCGAGGACGAGGCCGATCCCCAAGAGCATGACCAAACACACGATCAGGTGTCGCTTCATGACGCCTTCCTCCTTTCCGGGGTGAATGATGACATCGTCACAGCAGATTGCCGGGTCTCTACCGCTCTATCTCCACCCACGACGGGCTCGCGGCTGACGCCGCCACGGCATCCAGGACTTCCTGGCAGGCCAGCCCGTCCGCAAACGTCGGTTCCATGGGGCCGCCCCTGAGGATCCCCTCCATGAATGTCCGGGCCTGCTCGAGACGGTATCCCTCCAGACCCGCTACGGAGGCGGGATTATCGAGGCGCGCCGGCACCGGGATCGCGCTCCAGCGCCGGGTGCGGCAGGCGTCTACGCCCAAACAGACCGAAAGCTCCCCCGGTCGCTCCACGTCGTAGGACAGGGCCCCCTTCCGGCCGTACACCTCGATGCGCTGGCAATTGGCCCGGCCGGTGGCGTACTTCGTCACGAAGTAGCTCCCGGTGAGGCCCGAGGCGAACTCGGCCGCGAAGGCGCAAGCGTCATCCACATCCACCGCAAGCTCCGAGGCATCCGAGAGCGTGCGCCGGGCGGCGATCGTCTGCTTGACGCCGCCCACCCGGGCGATCTCACCGAACCACCAGCGCGTGAGGTAGATCAGATGCGAGCCGAGGTCGCACAGGACGCCGCCCCCCTTGTGCCCCATGAGCTTCCAGGGTTTTTCCACCGGCGTCGTGAGGTCGGCGAGATAGGCGGAGACATACGCCGCCTGGAAGGTGAACAGGTCGCCCAGTTCTCCGGAGTCGATCAGCTCCCTTGCCAGCTTGGCGGCGGGGACGAAGCGGTAGGTGTAAGCCACCATGGTCCGCCGGCCCGACCGGGCAGCCGCCTCGCACATCGCGCGGGCCTGGTGCCGGTCGAGCCCCATCGGCTTCTCGCACAGGACGTGGGCCCCGGCCGCGAGCGCGTCCAGGGTGTTTCGGTGGTGGGCGTCGTTCGTGCTGCACACGATCACGGCGTCCAGCCGCTCGGACCGGATCATCGTGGCCACGTCGTCGTAGGCGCCCGGGATGCCCAGGCGCTGGCTGGCTGCGCGAGCACGCTCCGGCGACGTGGCGCAGCAGGCCGCCACCTCCACCTCCGGCAGCAACCGGTAGGCGGGCAGGTGGTGGTTGGCGGCGTTGTTGCCCACCCCCACCAGACCCAGGCGGAGCCGCTGCTCAGCCATGCCCTTCAGTTCCCTCCGTAGTCATGAGCCGGGGAGACGATCTCGGCCCCATCGGGGGGGCGCCGGTGGACTCGCGGACGACGAGCGTGGTGGGGAGGACGATCCGCTGTGGGGCGCCGCCGCCCTCGCGCCCCTCGATCCTCGCCAGGAGCACCTCGATCGCCCGCTGCCCCATCTCACGGATCCGCACCACCACCGTGGTGAGGGCCGGTTGCAGGAACGCCGCCACCGGGATGTCGTCGAAGCCCACCACCGAGATGTCCCCCGGCACGCGCAAGCCCGCGTCCTGCGCCGCGCGAATCGCCCCGATGGCCACCACGTCCGGATAGGCGAGAACCGCCGTCGGTCGCGGGCGGAGGTCGAGCAGTGCCGTCATTGCCCGGTGGCCCTCCTCGTAGCCGGGCCCGCCCGGGACGAGATAGTCCGGATTCGCGGGGATCCCCGCCTCGGCGAGGGCCGCGCGATAGCCGCGGATCCGCTCGGCGGCGTTGGAGAGGGGCACATGGCGTGCAATGCAGGCAATCTGCCGATGGCCCAGCGCGATCAGGTGGCGGGCGGCAGCCTCGCTCCCGCCGAAGTTGTCCACCACGACCCGATCGATCGCGGCATCCGGAACCTCGCGGTCCACGGCCACCGTCGGGAGCCGGTACCGCAGCAACCGGTGCAGGGCGCTGGCGTCGGTCGTCCCCTGGATGTAAATCACCCCGTCCACGCCCTTGGCCAGCATCACCTCGGCATAGGCCTGCTCGCGGGCCGCCACGTATCCCGAATGGCAGAGGAGCAGGCTGTAGCCGTGTGCGAAGGCGACGTCGTCGATGCCCTTGGCCAGGGAGGCAAAGAAGGGGTTGGCCGTGTCGGGGAGGATGAGGCCGATCATCCGGGTGCGCTGCAGGCGCAGGCTGCGGGCGACCTCGGAGGGCCGGAAGTCGAGGGCGCGGATGGCCCTGAGAACCCGCGTGCGTGTGGCCGCCGCGACGGGGCGCGGTCCTTCATTGATCACGTAGCTGACGGTAGCGACCGAGACGCGCGCGCGGCGCGCCACATCCGCCCGCGTCACCCGTCGCCACAGATCCCGGTTGTTCTTGACCATGGCCTCTACTCGTGGTGTCTACTCGTGTCACCTTTTTCCTTAACACGAGGGGCGCGGGCGAGTCAAGGAATGTCTCTTGAGATGATGGGCCCGGACTGACAAGGGGGGCGAAAAGACCGGCAACCTGTGGTACCATACGGCCCGCTGCGGCGGGGGCCGGCCGGAAGGGGAGTGTGCGGCGGCGTCAGAACCTCTCAGGGCGAGGAGGAGGCACCGTATGCTGGACATCCTGATCAAGAACGGCAGCGTCGTGGACGGCACCGGTCGGCGCGCGTTTCCCGCGGATGTCGCCATCCAGGGCGACCGCATCGTCGAGGTCGGAAAGATCGAGGGCGGCGCGACCGGGCGCGTCATCGACGCGACGGGCAAGGTCGTCTGCCCCGGCTTCATCGATGCCCACAGCCACACCGACGCCACCATCTGGGCCAACCCGACGGCCGAGAGCACGATCCGCCAGGGGATCACCACCGAGGTCGTGGGCAATTGCGGGATGAGCGTGGCGCCCGCCCCAGAGGCGGCCCGCCAGGAGGGCGCGGGCGGCTTCGGCAGGTTCACCGGGGTCGAGACGCCCGCCTGCGGCTTCGGCGAGTTCCTGGAGCGGCTCGCACGGCGGGGGACCTCCAACAACCTGGCCTGGTTCGTCGGCCACAACGCGGTGCGGAATCTCGCGGGGGTGCGCGGCCCGGAGGCCACGGCGGACCAGTTCCTCGTGATGGAGCGTGCGATCCACGAGGCCATGCAGGCCGGCGCGCTGGGTCTGTCCACAGGACTGGAGTTCGAGCCCGGCCGGTCGGCCCCGACCGAGGAGATCGTCCGCCTGACCAGGGTCGCAGGCCAATACGGCGGACTCTATGCCAGCCACATCCGGAACCGCGATGCCCGCGTGCAGGAGGCCATCGAGGAGTTCCTCGAGATCGTCCGGCGCACCGGGACGCGGGGCGAGGTCTCCCACCTGAACATCCGCCACAACACGGGCGCGCCCGAGGGGGCCTGGCACCGGGCCGTGGAGACCATCGAGCGGGCGCGGGGCGAGGGGCTGGACGTCCTGACGGACATGACCCCGCTCATCTACGGCATCGGCCAGATGGCCGCCATTCTCCCGCCCTGGATCCGGGTCGAAGGTCCGGGCCCCGCCGCCGAGCTGCTTCGCGACGCCGCGGTGCGAACACGACTGCGGACCGAGTGCGACCGGTACTGGCGCTTCATCCACCGCGGCGAGTGGGACCGGGTGCGCATGCAGACCAACCCGGCTTTCCCCGAAGTCAACGGCAGGACGTTCCCGGAGATCGCCGCGCTCTGGGGCAAGGACCCCTGGGATTGCTACTTCGACATCCTGGCCGCGGCCGGGCCGCGGATGGACGGGATCGTCCTGGTGGCCCGCCTCTTCACCGAGGAGCACGTCCGGGAGGCGGTGAGTCACCCGCTCTTCATGCTCGTCGTGGACGGCTACAGCACGCGCACCGACGGCCCCCTGGCCGAGCAGACGCGCTACCCCCTCCACTTCATGGGCATGGTGCACTTCCTGACCTATCACGTGCGCGAGCGGAAGGCCCTCTCCCTGGAGGAGGCGATCCGCAAGATGACCAGCATGCCGGCCAACCACTTCGGCCTCCGCGATCGCGGGGCGATTCGGCCCGGCGGGTTGGCCGATGTGGTGGTCTTCGACCTCGGCGCGTTGGAGGAGGTGTCCACGATCGAGCAGCCGCTCCGCTACGCGCGGGGCGTCGAGCACGTCCTGGTCAACGGGGTCTCCGTGCTGGCTGGAGGCCATCACACCGGCGCCCGGCCGGGCCGGAATCTGCTGCGCGCCTAGCCGGATGCGCGGCCCCATCACCCGTTCCTCTCGCGAAAGGGGAGGCTGCGCATGATCTACGAGCTGCGAACCTACACGGCCATGGCTGGGCGGCTCCCCGACCTGCACAGGCGGTTCGCCGAGATCACGCTCGGCCTCTTCAAGAAGCACGGGATCCAGATGGTGGGGTTCTGGACGAACGAGATCGGCGGGTCCAACGATCAGCTCATCTATATGCTGGCCTACGAGAGCCTGGCGGATCGCGAGCAGAAGTGGGGGGCCTTCATCGCCGATCCGGACCGATTGGCGAAGTTCGCCGAGACGGAGAAGAACGGGCCCTTGGTGCGCCGGCTGACCGCCCAGATCCTCCGCCCCACGCCATATTCCCCGATGCAGTAGGCCAGAGCGAAGGCGCATCTCAACCCAACGCCTCTCGCTCGCGCGCCGGATGGCTCGGCGGGGCCCCGGGCTCATTTGCGCATGAAGCTGAACGGCATGGGCTCCTGCTCCTCGGGCGTGAGCACCCCCCCGTCCTTGAGCGTCGTCCGTGACACCAGCCGCCTCTCCGCCCGTAGCGTGTTGCCGAAAAAGTCCTCGTAGGTGAACCCCCGCGACTCCAACTCGAACAGCGCCAGGTCCGCCGGCAGGCCCTCGGCCAGCTGGCCATGGGCGCGCTCCTTTGGCAGCAGTTTGGCCGGCTCGGTGGTGGCCATCCGAAGCACCTGCTCCAGGGTGAGCCCGAGTGCCAGGAACTTGGAGAGGGTCGTCGGCATATCGATGGTGATGTGGGTGTAGTTGTTCAGCGTGAGGTCGGTCGAGATCGTGTCGGGGGCGAACCCCTGATCCAGTGCCGCGCGCGCGACGGGGAAGCAGGTGTGGAAGCGGGCCGTTCCGGTATCGAAGAGGACACCGCGCTTGCGCGCCTCCAGGTACTCGGTGCGAACCTTCCCGTGCCGATCCACCAGGGCGCCGGGGCCCGGATGGTACATGTGCGTGACCACGTCACCGGCGCGGAGATATGGGAGGAGATCGGCGAACGACGGCGGCGCCTTCGCCACGTGCACGACCAGGGGCAGGCCGACCGCATCGGCCAACTCGCGAGCCGAGGACATCGGCGCGAGCGTCGTGAGCCCGGTGTACATCCGGACCTTGATGCCGACGATCAGGTCGCGGTTCTTCTCCACGACCTCGGCGGCCGAGCTCAGATGCAGGAAGCGCAGGTCGTCATACTCGCCCGCGTCCAGTCCCTGGATGCCGTCTACCACCTGGCCGAGCGCCGAGACGTTGAGGAGGGCGTACAAATTCGACCGGACCCGCTCGACCACGAATCTCCGGAGCGCCATGAAGTTCAGCGATCCACTCGAGCCCCCGTCCACGAACGTGGTCACCCCGCTGCGGCTCGACAGCGGATCCACGTCCAGGCCGATCAGTTGGCCCCAGCGAAACGCATGCACGTGTGCGTCCACCAGCCCCGGCGTGACGATCAGCCCGCGGGCGTCAATCTGCTTGGCCCCGGGCGCCGCCTCGATGGTCGGGGCGATCCGCGCGATCTTCCCGTCCGCCAGCGCGATGTCCTGCCGGGCGAACTCGGCCTTGGCGGGATCGAACACCTGCCCGCCCCGGATCAGCAGGGAGGGGCGAGTTCTGGCCTCGTCGCCGTTCTCGCAGTGTGGGACGCCTGTGCCTGGCAGCATGTGATCTCCTCCTGAAGGCGGCGGCGCGGAACTGTTGCCGGCGGGATCGTTCAGCCCGTCGCCGCCGTCCGGTCCGTGGCGTTCGGGCGTTCTTTCGTTCGTCTGAGGGCTATCGCAATCCCCTCACGGAGGAGGATCCAACGACACGGAGGACGTCAGATGGATTATCTTCGTCCCGACCAGACCACAGGCGCAGTATGGCAAGCTCCGGGTGCGGACGCAAGCGGAAGGCGCGGTCGCGGCGCCGCACTCCCCTCCCCCGCCCCGCCCGTGGCCGGGTCCCGTGTTCCGAGTGGGGGCCTCCTCGGGTTTCTGGTGCGGTGCCGTGAGGATCTCCGGCGCGAAGTGCAGGAGTAAGTCAACGCAGGAAACAGCGTATTACGTATTATTACTGTGGTCGTATCGTTGCTCCGCCGTCGATAGCCCCTTGCCCTCGTCGAAGACCAATGGCGCCCGCTCTAACGAACCCTTGTGCTTCCTCGGTTTTGGAATTGGCGTGATGAACTCTGCGGTGCGGCGGCGTTCGATGATTTGCTGAGTCGTCAGAAGGTGTAAGTGACCTTCCCTGCCCAAAGGGCAGGGCTTCGTCAGCCAGTGGACTGGCTGATTGGTTGCCCACGTTGAGTCCAGGCCGACAACTCGGGACCTCGGAGCAGGCAACCAAGGGGCAGGATAAAGGGGACCTCCGGCCCCCTTTATAATCCCCCGGCAAGGGTTCGATTCCCCCCTGCCCAAAGGGCAGGGCTACCTCGAACGGTAAGTGTAACCGACGTGGCCCCGCCCTTTGCCTTCGCCTCGCGCCCTCACGCCGCTGTGTGTCTATCTACTCCTGAAAAAGATACGCCGATCCTCGATTGTGATGGCTTTTCTGCCACAAAGCCCGCCTTGCGGCAATGGATTGCACGGATCGTCGTGGTGTGGGGGCAAACGCCCGCGCCCGCAGCGGGAGCGAGGGTTTCGAGCGGGAGGTGTAGGAAGGGACCGAGGATTCACCGGTGCTCGCGCGACGTCGCTAGCCTGTGGAGAGCGGTCGTGTCACCAGGAGCCTTGAGCAAGAAAGGGGCTGCACCCTGGCGGCCCCTTTCGCGTCGAACTGGCTCCCCGGGCAGGACTCGAACCTGCAACCTAGCGGTTAACAGCCGCTCGGTCTGTTCCAGAAACTGGTCGAAAATCAATAGGTTGTGGATGAGCGTCAACCTTGGTGCCGGTTCTGGTGCCGGTTGGACCAGGCCAGCAGACCTCAGGTGCGGTATATCTTGCGCCTCGCCACACCCCCACTCGCCTCACCTCAGGACGGCGAGTCCGCCTGCCCCCGAGCAACTTCGAATTGGGCGCACTTGACGGCAACTGCCGCTCGAATCAGCGCTCCGAGATCGTCTTTCTTACGATACTTCGGTGGGTGAACACTTACCACTCTCTTCGGTGTCAGGAACTCCAAGAAGGCGCGCTTGGCCGATTGATCTTGCGCAGGATCGAAGACCCCGAATGCTGTTCCGCCTCCCTTATTCACCAAAGAGAAGCATGGGATGTCGGTCAGGCCGTCCCCTACGTAAATCATGTTGCTGAATGGGACGCGACGCTTTTCTATGGGAATATCCTTGTTCACCAGGTAGGGATTCTTCCGCGTTTGCGCCGGGACAAGCCCCTTATTGACTTCAAACAAATAGCGAGTCTTCTCGGTAAATGTTACGCAGCGCTTGACGTGCATCAAGGGGCCATCGGGAGTGTCACCGGCAAGCTCGCAGGCATAAATGCCCGAAACGTTCTCGGTGATTAGTGGAATGCCCTCAATAATGTCCTGGAGACCGCCTGAGATTACATAAAATTCTATTTCCACATTCTTTTGCTGGGCGGCTACCTTGCGCAAATCCCGAAAAAGTTGAGCTAGGCCTGGATAAGCGGTCCGCGCAAGGCTCGCACCAAATTCTCGGAGCTGTTTTCTCGTAAGATTCTCGAATGCTCTACCGGGCCTGACTTCGTCGAGGATGAGCTTCAGGTAGGCGAGGGGGGGATCGTAGCCGTCCTGAACTAGCGCCTTGGCATCTTCCTTCCAAAACTTCTCCGACGATATATTGTGTTTCTCAAGAAGCGCGGTAGTAGAGTCCGGCACGAGAGTATCATCAAAATCAAAAACTAAGGCAATGGTGGCCACTCAGGCACTCCTTAGCAACAAAGAGGGGTGGAGTTGCCCGCAACCGCCAAAGCTCGGGGGTTGGGTTATCCTTTATTCACAACCGCCCTAGGGTGCTCTCAGTTCGCGCAGCTTTGCGCACTGCAAGGAGAAACTAATAACTTGACGGCTGAGCGCATTTAGGACTTTGGGGTTGGGCTTTTCAGGCTGGGTCTTCGCTTTAGAAATTCGCTTGGCGGTCGCTTCGCTCTTCGATTGAACCTTCATCGTGCCGCTCCTACAATTAATTTGCTCGACAGGCCGGATGGACGACTTCTTTTTTTGAATAGACCATGCCTGCCTCTAGCGTGTCAAGAGGAATTTCTCCTCGTGCGCCTCGTGCGCAGCCCGAGAGACTCCAGCCTCCACCGCCGCCCGGAGGTCCGCCGCCGTGACGTGTAGGTAGCGTTCGCTCATCCGGGTGGACGCATGGCGCAGCAGGGCCGACACCGCCACCAGGTTGGCCCCACCACGCAGCCGCCGGATGGCAAAGGCTCTCAGGTCGTGCTGGCGAAGATCGTGGCTTCCTGCCGCCACCACGGCCTTGCGGAAGGCATGCGTGGTGAAGTCCACCGTCAACGGTCGCCCATCGGGCCAGCAGAAGACGCGGGGGCCAAGCCGGGGGAGGTCCCGCAGGATGGTCTGGGCCTCGGCGCTCAGGATCAGGTATTGCTTCGTCCCGGCCTTCGTCTCGGGAAGCTCGGCCGCCCCGTCTGTCCACAGGAGCGCCTGCCACGCCAGCCCGCAGGCTTCGGACGCCCGGGCCCCGGTCGCCAGCAGGAAGCGGAAATAGGGCCGCAGGGCCTGCGGGGTCTCGGGGATCCTCTCGAACAGGCGCACCTCCTCATCCGGGGTCAGTTCGCGGGATCGCCGGTTGTTCTCGGTCAGCAGGTCAACGCCGTTGAACGGGTTGCGGTCCAGTTTCTCGCCGTCCACCGCCCGGCAGAAGACAGCCTTGAGGTCTTGCAAGAACCTGTTGATGCTGGCGGGTTGCCGGCGCTCTGTGCGTGTCCCGGTCGCCAGCTTGATCTTCAGCCGCTCCAGGTCCTCGGCCTTGACCGTGTTGGCCGCCACGTTGCCGAGGATGCCCACCACCACGGCCAGCCGGCGGGCTATCACGCCAGCGGTCTTGACTTGGGATGCTCGGATAGCATCCAGGTAGTCGGCCACCAGGTCTTTCAGCCGGGTGTCCCGCTGGCGCATGGTCTCGGGGAATTTCACGCTCTGGCGCACCTCGGTCTTGCGTCGCCGGAAGAGGTCCAGGGCCATGCTCTTGGTCCCGGCCTTCTCCCGATGCTCCCCGCCGTCCGCGTCATACCAGCGCGCCCACCACTCGCCGCGCTTTCCTTGCGGCCCGACCGCCTCCCCGTGGGGCCTCGCCCGAAAGAAAATGCCCCGTACTGTGGGACGCTGGAGTATCTGGATTATCTTCGTCCCGACCAGACCACAGGCGCAGTATGGCAAGCTCCGGGTGCGGACGCAAGCGGAAGGCGCGGTCGCG
>JBGPQZ010000050.1:0-14023 GCA_041489335.1 Methylomirabilia bacterium | reverse complement strand
G
The DNA here is from genome assembly GCA_041489335.1 of Methylomirabilia bacterium. Taxonomy (GTDB): domain Bacteria; phylum Methylomirabilota; class Methylomirabilia; order Methylomirabilales; family 2-02-FULL-66-22; genus 2-02-FULL-66-22. Next base: position 14,022 of record JBGPQZ010000050.1, on the reverse strand, counting down.
TGATTCCCATCGACGCGATCTTCTCCCCGGTGCGGCGGGTGAACTTCCAGGTCGAAGACACGCGCGTCGGCCAGGCCACGGACTACAACAAGCTCATCCTGGAGGTGTGGACCGATGGCTCGGTGCTGCCCCAGGACGCCGTAGCCTATGCCGCCAAGATCCTCAAGGACCACCTGACCCTCTTCATCAATTTCGAGGAGGAGCCGGAGGAGGAAGAGGAGACGGTGGACGAGGTGCGCGAGCGCATGATCGAGAACCTGAGCCGGCCCGTGGATGAGCTGGAGCTGTCGGTCCGATCTGCGAATTGTCTGAAGAACTCCAACATCCGGTTCATCTATGAGCTGGTGGAGAAGACCGAGGCCGAGATGCTGAAGACCAAGAATTTCGGCCGGAAGTCGCTGAACGAGATCAAAGAAATCCTGGCGAGCATGAACCTGAGCCTGGGCATGAAGCTGGAAGGCCTGCCCGTGGGCGAGGCCGCCAGGCGGAAAGCGGCCAAGGGCTAGGACGATCCTACCCGGCACGTACCCTGGGGGAGCCAACGGCTATGCGGCACAGGCAAGCAGGACGCAAACTCGGTCGGACGATGGCGCATCGCGAGATGATGATGCGCAACCTGGTGACCTCCCTCGTCCTCTACGAGAAGATCATCACCACGGCGGCGAAGGCCAAAGACCTGCGCGGCGTGGCGGAGAAGATGGTGACCCTGGCGAAACGCGGGGATCTCCACGCCCGCCGGCAAGCGGCAGAAGTGCTGACCGATGAAAAGGCGCTGAAGAAGCTGTTCGAGAGCATCGGCTCGCGCTACCAGGATCGCAGCGGGGGCTACACGCGGATCACCAAGCTGGACTATCGCATGGGCGATGGGGCCTCCCTGGCGGCCATCGAGTTCCTGGGCGCCGAGCCGGCCGCCGAGCCGAAGGGGAAGGCGAAGGCGCCGTCGGCAGCCGGCGAGACGCCGAAGCGGCCCCGCCGCCGGCGCCGCCGGGGCAAGGGGGCTGGGGCGTCCGGCCCGGAGACCGCCGCGTCCGCCGCGAACGCCTGAGACCCACACCCACACGGGAGAAGGATGGCCTGCGCCCTCCTGCAGGACCCTGCGGGAGGGCGTTCTGTATCCCGGCCGCGACGGGGCCGGACCGACTGCGAGGACCCCATGGAGATCAGCCTCAAGTACGGACACGGCGAGCATCGTCTCCGGCTGTCCGAGGAGCGAGCCGCCAGCGTCGTCCTCACCCCGGGGCGCGTCTCCCCCGGCAGGGAGGAGGCCGCGCTGGTCCGGGAGGCCCTGCGGGCGCCCATCGGGTGCCCGCCGCTCCCCCAGCTGCTCAGCCCGGAACACCGCGTGGTCATCGTGACCGCCGACATCACCCGCCCCTGTCCCTCGGATCGCCTGCTGCCGCACCTCCTGGATGAACTGAATCGTGCCGGTATTCCCGACGCCCAGATCTCGGTCGTGTTCGGGCTGGGGACGCATCGGGCGCACACACCGGAGGAGCAGCGCGCCCTGGTGGGCGACGCCGTCCTCGGCCGCGTCCGCTGCCTGGATTCGGACCCCACGGACGTCCGCGAGGTGGGGACGACCTCGCGCGGGACCCCGGTGGAGGTCTTTCGCGCCGTCCTGGAGGCGGACGTGCGCATCGCCGTCGGCGTCATCGAGTACCACTACTTCGTGGGCTACAGCGGGGGGGTCAAGGCGCTGGTTCCCGGCGTCTGCAGCGAGCGGACGATCCAGGCCAATCACCGCCGCATGACGGAGCCCGGCGCGACCATCGGGAAGCACGAGGGTAACCCCGTGCGCGAGGACATCGAGGAGGCGGGCGCCCTGATCGGGGTGCAGTTCATCCTCAACGTGGTCCTGGACGAGCGGCACCGGATCGTGGCGGCCGTGGCCGGACACCCCCGCACCGCCCATCGGGCCGGCTGCGCCGCGCTGGACGCGTTCGGCCGGGCCGCGCTGGATCGGCTGGCGGACGTGGTGGTCGTGGGGGCGGGCGGGCACCCCAAGGACCTGAACCTCTACCAGGCCCAGAAGGCGTTGGACAACGGGCGGCTGGCGGTGCGACCCGGCGGGGTGATCGTGTTGGTCGCGGAGTGCCCGGAGGGGCTGGGCAGCCAGACCTTCGAGGCGTGGATGCGGGATCCGGGTGGACCGGATGCGATCCTCGCCCGGATCCGGCGGGAGTTCGTCCTGGGGGGGCACAAGGCGGCCGCCGTGGCGCTGGCCATGCAGAAGGCGACCCTCTACCTCGTCTCGGCCATGCCGCCCGCGCTGGTGCGGTCCCTGGGGTTCGTGCCGTTCTCGGATCTGGATGCGGCGCTGGCGGCGGCGCTGGCCACTGCCGGCCCACGCCCCTTCGTGGCCGTCATGCCGGACGGGGCCTCGGTGCTGCCGGCGGTCCAGGGCGGGGCGTAGAGGGGGCTTTTTCCGTGCACCCGCCTGGGCGGGTGTGCTAGCCACGCGAAGCCGTTCCGGGCGGCTGCCCGGGGGCTGGGCGACATGCGGCGCAGGGACCCGCGTCGCAGACACGAGCGAGGGAGACGATGAAGCGACCCGAAACGGCGAAGATCCGCAACATCGCCCTGGTGGCTCATGGCGGGGCGGGCAAGACGACCCTGACGGAAGCCCTCCTCTTCTCGGCCGGTGCCACGACGCGCCTGGGGCGGGTGGAGGACGGGACGACCATCACCGACTTCGACGAGGACGAGATCCGTCGCAAGATCAGCATCAGCACAGCCATCGCCTGGGCGGAGTGGAGGGGCCACAAGGTGAACCTGGTGGACACGCCCGGGTTTGCCGCCTTCCTCGCCGACGCCCGCAACGCGCTCCGGGTGGTGGACGGCGCAGTCGTGGTGGTCGGGGCCACGGATGGGGTCAAGGTCCAGACCGAGAAGGTGTGGAGCACCGCGACCGCCCTGGAACTGCCGCGCCTGGTCTACCTTTCCAAGATGGACAAAGAGCGGGCCGACTTCGGCCGCGCCCTGGAGGATGTGAAGAAGAACCTCTCTCCGGCCGCCGTCCCCGTCCAGGTCCCGATCGGCCAGGAGGCGAGCTTCGCGGGAGTGGTGGACCTGGTCCGCATGCGGGCGCTTCGCTTCACGCCCGACGGGCCCGGCAAGCCGACCGAGGAGGACGTCCCCGCGGCCGTCCGGGAGCTGGCGGAGCGGCACCGGGCGGCCCTCATGGAGGCCGTGGCGGAGGCGGACGACCGGCTGCTGGAGAAATACCTGGAGAGCGGCGAGCTCACCGAGGCCGAGATGCACGAGGGGCTGCTGCGCGGGATCCGCGAGCAGAAGTTGTTCCCGGTCCTCTGCGGCGCGCCCAGCCGGAACCTCGGCGTGACACCACTGCTCGACCTCATCGTGGAGGCCTTCCCGTCCCCGCTGGACCGGCCGCCGGCCGAGGGGACCGATGCCAAGGGGGGCGGGGCGGTTCGCTGCGAGATCAAGGACGACGCCCCGCTGGCGGCCCTGGTCTTCAAAACCATCGCCGATCCGTTCGCTGGGAAGGTCACCATGTTCCGGATCTACAGCGGAACGATGACCTCGGACTCCACCGTGTTGAACCCGGGCAAGGGGGCCAAGGAGCGCATCGGCCAGCTCCTGCTCCTGCGGGGCAAGCAGCAGACTTCCGTGGAGGCCCTGGGGGCCGGCGATATCGGGGCGGTGGTGAAGCTCAAGGAGACCGGGACCGGCGACAGCCTCTGCGACGAGAGGTCGCCGGTGCGTCTGCCGGAGATCACCTTCCCTGCTCCCGTGATCTCGTTCGCGGCCGAGCCCAAGGCGAAGGGGGACGAGGACAAGATGAGCACCGCCTTCGGGAGGCTCCGCGAGGAGGACCCCACCATCCAGATCCGCTACGACCCCCAGACCAAGGAGACGGTGGTCTCCGGCATGGGGCGGGCCCACGTGGAGATCCTGGCCGAGCGCCTCAAGCGGAAGTTCGGAGTGGAGGTGATCCTGAAGACCCCACGCGTCCCCTACAAGGAGACGATCAAGGCCAAGGTACGCGAGGTGCAGGGCCGCCACAAAAAGCAGACGGGTGGCCGCGGGCAGTTCGGTGACTGCTGGATCCACATGGAGCCCCTGCCGCGAGGCGGCGGGTTCGAGTTCTCCAACCAGATCGTGGGAGGAGCCATCCCGCGGAACTTCATTCCGGCGGTGGAGAAGGGGGTCGTGGAGGCCATGGAGCGGGGCGCCATCGCCGGTCACCAGGTGGTGGACCTCAAGGTCATTCTCTACGACGGCTCGACCCACCCGGTGGACTCCTCGGAAATGGCCTTCAAGCTGGCGGGGCGCTTGGCCTTCCGCAAGGCGATGACCCAAGCCAAGCCCACCCTGCTCGAGCCCATCATGACGGTGGAGGTCGTGGCCCCCGCCGAGTGCATGGGGGACATCGTGGGGGATCTGAACAGCAAGCGTGGCCGGGTGCTGGGGATCGATGCCAAGGGCCGCAACCAGGCGGTGAAGGCCAACGTGCCGCTGGCGGAGATGCTGGAATACGACTCGCGGCTGCGCTCGATCACGGGTGACCGCGGGGACTACAGCATGGAGTTCTCCCACATGGAGGAGGTTCCGGCCCACATCCAGGAGAAGATCATCGCCGAGGCGAAGCCCGTGGAGGAGGAAGAGGAGTAGGCGGGGCGATTTTTCCCTTGCGCCCGGCCGGCGTGGCGTGATAATTTGCACCAATGAGTGGGCGTCCTGCCCACTCATTGTTTTTCGAGGGGTAGGGGGTATGGGGCGTGTGCGGCGTGCGGGGCCGTCCCCGCACCTCGTGGAGATCGTGGGGCGCACCCGCGCGCTGGCGGAGCCGATCCTGGCCGACCGCGGGATGGAGCTGGTGGACGTCGAGTTCCGGCGCGAGATCCAGGGCTGGGTGCTCCGCCTCTACCTCGACAAGCCGGGGGGTGTCACCCTCGACGACTGCCGGCGGATCAGCGAGGAGCTGGGCGACCATCTGGACGTGGAGGACTTCATCGATCGCGCCTACCACCTGGAGGTTTCGTCTCCCGGCCTGGACCGTCCCCTGACCCGCGATGAGGACTTCGTGCGGTTCGCCGGCCAGACGGCCAGCGTCACGACCCGCGAGGACCTGGAGGGGCGCCACAACTTCCGCGGGCGCCTGGTCGGCCTCACGGCGGGAATGGTGGTGCTGGACCTGGCGGATGAACAGCGCGTGAGCATTCCCCGGGGGCTGATCCTGAAGGCCAGGCTGCAGCCGGAGATCTGAGCGCGACTGCGGGGCTGGGAGGGCGACGCCCACGGGCGTAAACGGCGCGGGATGACTCGGGTGGGCCGGGGCGCCGAAATTGCGCGGGGCCCGCACGGGAGGCATGGCATGGACCTGATGCAGGTCATTGATCAGATCGGACGCGAGAAGGGGATCGACAAGGCGGTCCTCATCGAGGCGGTGGGCGCCGCCATCCTGTCGGCGTCCCGCAAGAGTCTGCCGGTGGCGCAGGCGGCACTGGATCTGCGCGTGGACTTCGACAGCCGGTCGGGACAGTTCATGCTCTACGCCGTGAAGAAGGTCGTGGAGGGCATGACCAATCCCAAGCTGGAGGTCGGCCTGGACGAGGCCCTCACCATCAGCCCGGGGGCGCAGGCGGGAGACGAGGTGAAGACCCCGGTGCCGGTGCCGGCACAGAGCTTCGGCCGGATCGCAGCCCAGACGGCGAAGCAGGTCATCATCCAGCGCGTGCGGGAGGCCGAGCGCGACTCGGTCTTCCAGACCTTCAAGGAGAAGGAGGGCGAGCTCGTCCACGGGGTGGTGCAGCGGGTCATCAAAGGGAACGCCATTCTGAACATCGGGAAGGCGGAGGCGATCCTGCCTGTGCGCGAGCAGTTGCCCCGGGAGGAGTTCCGCGTCGGCGATCGGGTGCGGGCCTACATCCTGGATGTGAAGAAGACCTCCAAGGGGTCCCAGATCGTGGTGTCGCGGACGCATCCCGGATTCCTGAAGCGCCTCTTCGACCTGGAGGTTCCGGAGATCTACGAGGGGGTCGTGGAGGTGAAGGTCGCCGTCCGCGAGGCGGGCGAGCGGGCCAAGATCGCCGTGGCCTCCAAGGACAGCAACGTGGATCCGGTGGGGGCCTGCGTGGGCTACCGGGGGGCGCGCGTGCAGGCGATCGTGCGGGAGCTGCAGGGGGAGAAGATCGACATCGTCCCGTGGCGGGAGGACCCCGCGGCCTTCGTCAAGGCGGCCCTGGCTCCTGCCGAGGTGCAGCGCGTCAGCGCCGAGACGGAGGCGCGCACGCTGCGCGTGGTGGTGGCGGATGATCAGCTCTCGCTCGCCATCGGCAAGCGCGGGCAGAACGCCCGACTGGCGGCGAAGCTGGTGGGCTGGAAGGTGGACATCAAGAGCACCTCGGAGATGCAGCGGGAGGCCCAGGCGGCCCTGTCGGAGCTGATGGGGGCCGAGGCGCGCCCCGAGGCGGCTGCGGAACCCGACCCCGCGCTCGCCCTGGAGCAGCTCATCACCCTCCCGGGCGTCGGAGAGAAGCTGGCGGGGCGCTTGATCGCCGCCGGTTACACGAGCCTCCCGAAGCTGGCCGCGGCCAGCCTCGAGGCCCTGCAGGAGATCGAAGGAATCGGCCCGAAGAGTGCCGAGCGGATCGTGCAGGTGGCGCACGAGGCGTTGACCGAGCAGCCAGATGCCGCCGTATCGGTCGAGGCAGCGTCCGCCGAACCGGCCGCGGCGGATCCGGCGCCTTCGGAGGAGACCCCGGGTGCGGGTGGCGAGGCGAGCTGAGAGGGCGGTCGGAAGGCTTCCCCGCGACGGCCGGGCCTCCCCGCTCCGCACCTGCGTCGGCTGCCGCAGCGTTCGGCCGCAGGCGGAGCTGATCCGAGTGGCGCTGGACGCGGCTGGTGCCATCCTCATGAATCCCCGCCGTCCGCAGGGCCGTGGCGCGTATCTGTGTCCCTCGCAGGGGTGCCTGGAGCAGGCCCTGCACCGGAAGGCGCTCGGCCGGGCGTTGCGGCGAGAGTTGACGGAGATGGACTCACGGGCCGTGCGCCAGGCCCTGGCGGCCGAGATTGGCCGCCGCCTCGCCGCTGTGCCGGCAGCGGAGAAGCCGCAGTAAGTAAAGGCGTGAGCCGCCTGCTCGTCTTTTCCCGACGAGCGGGCCGGAGGATGTCAGCGTGGGAATGGTGCGGGTATACGATTTGGCGACGGCCTTCCGCCTCACGACCAGGGAGGTGCTGGAGCGCCTCCACGCGGCCGGGATCGAGGCCCTGACGTTCAGCAGCCAGGTGGACGAGGAGCAGGCGCGTGCGATCCTGTCGCAGCCGGTGGCTCGGATTCCGGTACACCTGATCCGGCCCGGGACCGGAGCGCCGGCCAAGCAGCCCACCGCGCGCCGCACGTCCCGGACGAAGGCCGCCCCCGCCGAGGGGCCCGAGGCGGCCGAGGCCGCGCCCAAGCGGCGGCCCCGCGTGAAATCGCCGGCCGAGGCCGAGTCCAAAGAGGAGGCCAAGCCCCACGCCCCACGCCGCCGCCCCGCCGCCCCGGCGAAGGCGAAGCCGCTGGTGGTGACCCTGGAGGCGCCGACCATCGAGCCCGCGGCGACGATGGCGAGCGTGGAAGTGCCCGCCGCCCCGCCGACCCCGGCGCCGGCTCCGGCACCGGCGGTGAAACCGGCCGCCCCCGCGCCGTCGGTGGAGCTGCGCAAGGCGGCCCCGCCCGTCGCGGCCCCGAAGGTCGAGCCACGCCCGCCCGTCCCGTGGCCGGCGCCGCCGAAGCCCGCCAAGCCGGCCGAGCCGAGGGTGCGGCCGCGCCCGGCGGTGGAGCCGCCGCGGCCCGTGGTGGCAGAGGCCCAGGCCCCCGATCTCGGGGTGCTGGAGTCCCCGGCCGCCCCCGCGTTCGTTCCGCCAGTGGAGGTGGAGCTGCCGGCGCCCCCGGTCCGACCAGCGGTGAAGGACAGGCGGGCCGCGCCCCCGCCGCCCCCGCCCCCGGCTCCGCCGGTGCCGAAGGTCCTCCGGGTCGGGGAGGGCATGAGCCCGAAGGAGCTCGCCGAGAAGATGTCCGCCACCCCCAGCGACGTGATCAAGCGGCTGATCAAGCTGGGCATCCTGGTGACCATTAACACCTCGATCGACGCCGAGACCGTCGCCAAGGTCGCGCAGCAGTTCGGCTACACGGTGGAGCAGGCCTCCCCCGAGGAGATGGTCGAGGAGGCGGCTGCGGCGGCGGAGGCCCCCGAGCTCCTCAAGCCGCGGGCCCCGGTGGTCACGGTCATGGGACACGTGGACCACGGCAAGACGTCGCTCCTGGACGCTATCCGGCACACGAACGTCATCGCGACGGAGGCCGGGGGCATCACGCAGCACATCGGCGCCTACGAGGTGGAGGTGCCGGGCCACGCCGTCAACCGGGTCGTCTTCCTGGACACCCCCGGCCACGAGGCCTTCACGGCCATGCGGGCGCGTGGGGCCCAGGCCACGGACATCGTGGTCCTGGTGGTGGCAGCGGACGACGGGGTGATGCCTCAGACGATCGAGGCCATCAACCACGCCAAGGACGCCAAGGTCCCCATCCTGGTGGCCATCAACAAGATCGACAAGCCCAGCGCCGATCCCAATCGGATCAAGCAGCAGCTCACGGAATACGGGCTGCTGGCCGAGGAGTGGGGCGGCGAGACGATCTTCGTGCCGGTGTCGGCGAAGCGCCGAGAGGGGATCCAGGAGTTGCTGGATAACCTCCTGGTGCTGGCCGAGGTGCAGGAGCTGAAGGCCAACCCGGACAAGCCGGCGCGCGGGGTGGTGGTGGAAGCGGAGTTGGACAAGGGCCGCGGCCCGGTGGCCACGGTCCTGGTCCAGACCGGGACCCTCAAGGTGGGGGATGCGGTGGTGGCCGGCCTCCACCACGGGAAGATCCGGGCCATGATCAACGACAAGGGCAAGAAGCTCCACGAGGCGGGCCCGGCCACCCCGGTGGAGATCCAGGGGCTGTCGGGGGTGCCGTCGGCCGGGGACACCTTCGCCGCCGTGGGGGACGAGCGCAAGGCGCGCCAGATCGCCACGGCCCGCCAGGACAAGGTCCGCCAGGAGGCCATGGTCAGCCAGCCGCGGATCACGCTGGACGCCCTGCACCAGCAGATCGAGCAGGGCGAGGTGAAAGAGCTGCGCATGATCATCAAGGGGGACGTGCAGGGGTCGGTGGAGCCGCTGCGGGAGTCCCTGGAGCGGCTGAGCACCGAGCGCGTCAAGGTCGTCGTCATCCACAGCTCGGTGGGAGCCATCACCGAGAGCGACGTGATGCTGGCCTCGGCGTCGAACGCCATCATTGTCGGCTTCAATGTCCGGCCCGAGCCGAAGGCGCAGAAGTTGGCCGAGCAGGAGCACGTGGACCTGCGGATGTACTCGGTGATCTACGATGCCATCAACCAGGTGCGCGCGGCCATGGAGGGGCTGCTGGAGCCCCAGTATGTGGAGCACACCTTGGGGCGGGTGGAGGTCCGGCAGGTCTTCACCATCACCAAGGTGGGCACCATCGCCGGCTCCTACGTGGTGGATGGCAAGGTCGTCCGGGACGCCACGGTGCGGCTGGTGCGCGACGGCCGGCTGGTGCACACCGGGAAGATCGGGTCACTCAAGCGCTTCAAGGACGACGTCCGGGAGGTGCTGAGCGGGCAGGAGTGCGGCATCGGCCTGTTCAACTACAATGACGTCCACGTCGGGGACGTGTTCGAAGTGTACGAGATGGAGGAGATCGCCCCGACGCTCTAGCTCGCAGAGCAGGGCCCGGGTCCCTCCGCGGGCGGCGCTTCCCCACGACGATGGAGGCCGGGGATGACGGTCGGGAGCGTGAAGATCGAGCTCCGGATCCCGGCGAGCGACTCGCTGAAGGCGAAGCGGCGGGTGATCAAGAGCCTCAAGGAGCGGGTGCAGGCCCGCTTCCACGTCGCCGTCGCCGAGGTGGATCGGCTGGATGACTGGCAACGGGCCACGCTGGGCGCCTGCGCCGTGAGCAACGATTCCCGGGTGGTGGATGCCACCCTCTCGAAGGTGGTCAACTGGATCGAGCAGAGCGGCGACATCCTGGTGGTGGACTACGAGATCGAACTCGTGACGCACTGAGCTGGTCCAGCCGCGCAGTATCCGATCCAGGGCGCTTGCCTCGCCGGAAGAGCCGCCCTCGGCCGTGGATCGAAACCCCTCGCGAGTGACATAGGTCAGAACGACGATGCCGCTTCCCTTCCGACGGGCCGATCGGGTGGGCGACCTGATCCACCGGGAGCTCAGCCGTCTGCTCCTGCGCGAGATCAAAGACCCGCGGCTCACCCGCGTGATCATCTCCGCCGTGCGGGTGACCGACGACCTGCGCTACGCCCGGGTGCTCTTCACGGGGGCCGCCGATGCGGCAGGGCGAGCGGTCGAGCTGGCCGGACTCCAGTCGGCGACCGGGTTTCTGCGGGGGCAGCTCGGCAAAAACCTCCGCCTGCGCTACGCCCCCGAGCTCAGCTTCGAGGCGGACGACTCGCTGGAGTACGGCCTTCGGATCGCCGCCCTCTTGAAAGAGGTGGCGGTGGAGAACACCGGTGAGTGAGCTGGATCGGGTCGTGGCGGCCCTGACGACGGCTCCGTCGGTGGCGGTCCTGTCGCACGTCGATCCCGAAGGGGACGCCATCGGCGCCACGTTAGGGGCTGCCTTCGCCCTGCGCGAGGCCGGGAAGCACACGCGTGCCTACAACCGGGATGGGGTGCCGCCCTGGCTCGCCCACCTGCCCGGGGCGTCCGAACTGCTGCGGATTCCGCCTGCGGCGGAGGGATACGCCTGCTACCTCGTCTTGGACACGAGCGACCTCACGCGGACCGGGGGGCTGCTCGACGGCCGGCCGGCCGGGGCGGTGGTCGTGAACGTGGATCATCACGCCGGCAACACCCGTTTCGGAGACGTAAACTGGATCGAAGCCACGGCGTCTTCGGCGGGGGAGATGGTGCACCGGCTGCTCCGTCGCAGCGGGTTCCCCGTTCCCCGCGAGGCGGCCGTGAACCTGTACGCGGCCCTGTACACCGACACGGGCGGATTCCGGTACGGGAACACCACGGCCGAGGCCCTCCGGGTGGGCGCCGACCTCGTGACGTGCGGGGCCGATCCGCAGGACGTCGCCCGGCGGCTGTACGGCCACAAGGACGTGCGGGAGTGGCGTCTCTTGAGCGAGGTCCTGGCGGGCCTGCAAGTCTCGGCCGGCGGCCGGCTGGCCTGGATCGAGGTTTCCCTGGGCGCGCAGCGGCGGGCGGGGGTCGGGCTGGAGGTCACCGACGAGTTCGTCCAGTACCCCCGGAGCCTGGAGGGTGTCCAGGTGGCCGCGGCCTTCAAGGAGATCACCGCGGACGAGATCCGCGTGAGCCTGCGGTCCAACGGCGGGGTGGACGTGGCGAAGCTGGCGGCTGGATTGGGCGGCGGCGGCCATCGGAACGCCGCCGGCTGCACCCTCCGGGCAAGCCTGGCGGAGGCCAGGGCGCTGGTGCTCCCGACCATCGAGGCCGCCCTCGGCGAGGATTGACGATTGCCGATTGCTGATCGAGAGGCAATCGACAATCGACAATTGGAAATCGACAATCTCCATGAAGATCCGACCGGAAGTCCACGGGGTCCTGAACATCAACAAGCCGGCGGGGATGACCTCCCACGACGTGGTGGACGCCGTGCGCCGCATCCTGGGGATGCAGCGCGTGGGGCACACCGGGACGCTGGACCCGCAGGCCACGGGCGTGCTCCCCCTCTGTGTGGGGCGCGCCACCCGGATCGCCCAGTATCTCACCCAGGCGGACAAGGAGTACGTGATGACCCTCCGCCTGGGGATCACCACGGACACCCTGGACGCCTCGGGGAAAGAGACGGGGCGCGTCGAGGAGTTCCGCGTCTCGCGCGAGGAGCTGGAGGCGGTACTCGCGCGCTTCCGGGGCGAGATCCAGCAGGTTCCCCCGATCTACTCGGCGAAGAAATTCCAGGGCGAGCGGATGTACCGCCTGGCGCGGCGGGGGCAGGTGGTCGAGCGGCAGCCGGTGGCCGTCACGGTCCACGCCCTGGAGCTCCTGGACTTCGCGTCCCCGTTCGCCACGCTGCGCGTCCACTGCTCCAAGGGCACGTATGCGCGGAGCCTGTGCGACGACATCGGGCGCGCGCTCGGCTGCGGCGGGCACCTCCACGACCTGTGCCGCATGCGCTCGGGCCGGTTCACCCTCGAGGACGTGCTGACGCTGGATGGCCTGGAGGTGCGCGTGCGGGAGGGGCGGCTGGGCGAGGTCCTCATCCCCATCGCCGATGCCCTGGCGCATCTGCCGGGGGTCCGGGTGACGACCGAGGCCGGGCCCCTCATCCTGCACGGCAACGCCATTACGGCCGGCATGGTGGCGCAGTTCCCGTTGGCGCTCAGGCGGGGCGGGCTGGTGCGGGTCCTCGGGTTCCGGAAGCAGCTCCTGTCGCTGGCGGAGACCACGGTGACCTCCGACGAATTCCCCGGCTGCGAGGCCACCCGGGTCGTCCTGACGCCCGTGCGGGTCTTCGCCGGGGTCGCCTGAGCCCCCCATGCAGGTGGTTCGGGTCGCCCGAGTCGAGGAGTTCGCAAGGGCAGGGGCGAGCCCCATCCTGGGGATGGGGACGCTGGACGGGGTCCACCTGGGCCATCAGGAGATCCTGCGGCGGGTCCGGGATCGCGCCGCGGCCGTGGGCGGGACGGCGGGGGTCCTCACCTTCGCCGAGCACCCGCTCTCGGTGGTGCGGCCGGCCGATGCGCCCGGGCTCATCACGCCGCTCCCCCTCAAGCTGGCGATTCTCGAGCGGCTGGGGATGGAGCGGGCGGTCGTGATCCGCTTCTCGCCAGGGCTCGCCCGGCTCGACGCCGCGGACTTCGTGACGCGGGTCCTGGTGGAGCGGCTCGGGATCGCGGGCCTGTGCGTGGGGTACGACTTCAGCTTCGGGCGAGGCCGCCAGGGCGGCGTCGAGCTCTTGCGCGCCATGGCGGCCCGGCACGGCTTCTGGCTGGAGGTGGTGTCGCCCGTCAGCGTGAACGGCCAGGTGGTGAGCAGCCGGGCCATCCGGGCTCTCCTGGCCGAGGGGCGAGTCGAGGCGGCCCAGCAATGTCTCGGTCGGCCCTACTGCCTGGCGGGGACCGTCGCGGCCGGGGCGGGTCGCGGCCGGGGGCTGGGGTTTGCCACGGCGAACCTCACGCTCCCGGAGCCGCGGCTCCTCAGGGACGGTGTCTACGCGGGGCGGCTCTTGGTCCGCCGGACGTTCCGGGATGCGATGATGAACGTGGGGCGAGCGCCGACCTTCGGCGAGGGGGCGGTCCGCCTGGAGGTTCACCTGCCGGGCTGGGAGGAGCCGCTCTATGGGGAGCGGGTCCTGGCCTGCTTCCTGGCGCGGCTCCGCGACGAGGCCCGGTTTCCGGACGCGGCGGCGCTTGCCGCGCAGCTTGGCCGGGACCGGGCGGCCGCCGAGTCCGTGTGGGCGGCCGCGCGCGGCCTGCCCTGGCCAGAATGGGCTTTACAGCCCTAAGACCCTATGGTACTTTGCCCCGGTGTTGATTGGGCTTTCGGGCGCGAAAGGGGGACGAGCGGTCATGCCCAAGGATGGAATGAACAAGACAGACGTCATCGGTTCGTATCGGTTGCACGACAAGGACACCGGCTCGCCGGAGGTGCAGATCGCCCTCTTGAGCGGCCGGATTGGCTATCTGACGGAGCACTTGAGCGTGCACAAAAAGGATCACCACTCGCGCCGCGGCCTCCTCATGATGGTCGGACGGCGTCGCAAGCTGCTCGACTATCTCAAGATGAAGGACGTCGAGCGCTACAAGAAGGTGATCGAGAGGCTAGGGATTCGCAAATGACAATTCGCAGCGAGATCATGCTGGAGGGCCGGCCCTTCAGTATCGAGGTGGGCCGGGTGGCGCGGGCCGCCGATGGGGCGGCATGGGTGCGCTACGGGGACACCGTGGTCCTGGTGACGGCGGTGGCGTCGAAGGAGGCCCGCGAGGGGATCGACTTCTTCCATTTGACGGTGGATTACCAGGAACG
>JBGPQZ010000049.1:0-14064 GCA_041489335.1 Methylomirabilia bacterium | reverse complement strand
TCGAGGAATCCCTGAAGGCCGAGCGGATGAAGAAGAATCTCCTGGACAAGAAGTTCCAGGAGGCGCTCAAGCGCACGAAGGACCAACCCGTTGACAAGCCGATCCGGGATATCGACCTCGACTGATGGACGCCGCCGTCCTGCACGCTCATGCTTGCGTTCCCACTCCCCCTTTCTTCCCCCCTCCAGGCCTCGGTGGCCGTGACGCTCCGGTTCAGCCTGCCAGCAGAGCCGGCCACGAGGAAGGGTGGGTTTCGAACGGTGTGAAGGGAGCCTGGAGGATCAGGCCAAGGAGCGACCGATGACCGAGGCGTCGATGGCGAAGCCAGGGCCCAAGTTCCGCCGCCGCAAGATCCTGGTGCAGCCGGCGTACCAGTTGCGCGTGGCGGCGACGGTCCTGCTGTGCATTCTGGCCTACTCGCTGCTGCTCGGCTTCCTGATCTTCTATCCGCTGCAGCAGGAGTTCCAGGCTGCCGCGAGCTCCGAGCGCCAGCTCTGGATCGCGCGGCAGGTCCTCGACCTGCACGCCCGGTTCTGGCCGAGCGTGCTGCTGCTGGCCGTCCTGGTGGCGATCCAGTCCGTCTTCGTCACGCACCGGATCGTCGGGCCGGCCTATCATGTCCAGCGGGTTCTGGAGGGGCTGGCGGCGGGGGATCTCGGCCGGCGCGTCCATCTCCGCCGCTGGGACCGCCTGAAGGAGTTGGAGGGGGCCGTCAATGTGCTGGCCGAAGGGCTGGAGCAAGGCACGCAGGCCCGAGCGGCGCAGGCGGAGCGGCTGCGTGCCGCCCTGCCGGGGTTGAGGCACGAGGTGGAGGGGGCCTCGGTTTCTCCGGCGGCGCGACAGGCCCTCAAGGAGGTCGAGCGAATCGTCGGCGAAACCACGCACGCATCCTGAGACGAGGCGACCTCCACATGCGACGGGTATCGGCTGGATTCACCCTGATCGAGCTGCTCATCGGCGTGGCGATCGTGGCCGTCCTGGCCGCCATCGGGATCCCGGGCTACCTGGGTTTCGTCCAGCAGGCGCGCGAGGTGGCCGTCATCCAGTACCTGCGCGAGGTCCACAAGGGGCAGCAGGAGTGGCGCCTGGAGACGGATTCGGCCGGCTACACGGGAGACTTCGACGAGCTGGAGGAGACCGGCTTCATCCCCGACGCGGTGAACTTCGTGCGGGTCCGCCTCCGCCCGCCCCGCCGGGGCGTCACGCGCGAGACCAGTTCGCGGCTGGTCCAGGGGTATCGGCTGGACCTCACGGCTCGCGACACGGGGAGCCTCGACACCAGCACCTACAGCGTCACTGCGTATCCGTCGGATCGCAATCAGAAGCTCCGCTGGTTCTACATCGATCAGACGGGGATGATTCGCGGGGCGGTGGGCTGGGCCGGACCGGGGGCGCCGCCCATCTGACCTGGATAGTTCACGAATCGAATTGTGAACTATCCGGAGCAAATGACCAAGAGCAGGCCGCCGCTGAACCCCCGCCCCGGAAAGGAAGTCGGTCATGTCCGAATCGTCGTCCTCCCTGCTGATGGAAGAGATGCCCTCCGGCCTCCGTCGCCCGGTCCTCCTGGTGGCCTTTTCCGGATGGAACGATGCCGCCGAAGTGGCCACCACCGCGGCCAGATTCATCTGCCGGAGCCTCCCCACGCAGCGGCTGGCCACCATCCTCCCCGAGGAGTTCTATCACTTCGGCCTCACCCGGCCCGAGGTCCATTTCCAGGAGGGCTCGCGGACGGTGCGCGAGGTGCGGTGGCCGACGACGGACTTCCTCATCGGCATGGACCCGGCGCTCCCCCGCGACGTGATCGTCGGCCTGGGGAGCGAGCCGCACCTCCGATGGCAGGCCTTCTGCGGCCACATCCTGACGGTGATCCGCCGGGCGGAGGTGAGCCTGGTGATCACGCTGGGGGCCCTGCTGGCGGATGTGCCGCACACACGGCCCGTCCGCGTGACCGGCGTGGCCACGGACCCGGAACTTGCCCGGCGGTTCCAGACGACCCCAACCAAGTACGAGGGACCGACCGGGATCCTGGGGGTCCTGAGCGACGCCTGCCGTCGGGCCGGCCTGCCTGCGGTCAGCCTCTGGGCCAACGTCCCCCACTACGTGTCGGAGGTGAGTAATCCCCACGCCGTGCTGGCGCTGTTGCGCCGCGTCCTGGAGTTCCTCGAGTGGCCGGGGGACTTGAGTGCGTTCGAAGAGGCGGCGGTCGAGTTCGACCAGCAGCTCGCCCGGATCGTGGCGCAGAAGCCGGAGGTCGCCCGCTACATCCAGGAGTTGGAGCGGCGTGACGCCCAGGCGGAGGCCGCGTCGGAGGGATCGACGGAGGAGCTCCCGAACGCCGCCGACCTGATCCGGGAGGTGGAGCAATTCCTGCGACGGCACCGGACGGATCCGGACCAGGGCTGAAGGGTAGCGTGGAGCGACAGGGACAGGGATCCGCCTGCGGCGGACTGCCGGAGATCGCTGTCGGACCAGAGGGATGATGCGTGGCTGAGACGATCCGGGACCGGTTGGAAAGGGTGCGCGCGCGGATGGCGGCGGCCGCCCTGCGCAGCGGCCGTCCGGCCGACGCGGTCAGGCTGGTGGCCGTGAGCAAGACCATGCCCCCCGAGGCCGTGCGTGAGGCGGTGGCGGCGGGGGTCCGGATGCTGGGCGAGAATCGAGTCCAGGAGGCGCGCGAGAAGATCGCGGCCTGCCCCGGCCTGGCCGCGTGGCATCTGATCGGGCATCTGCAGAGCAACAAGGCCAAGCTGGCGGTCGGCCTCTTCGACCTGATTCAGTCGCTGGATTCGCTGCACTTGGCCGAAGAGCTGGACCGGCAGGGCCGGGCGCTGGGGAAAAGGGTGCGCTGCCTGGTGCAGGTGAACGTCGGCGAGGAGGCGCAGAAGAGCGGGGCGGACGAGGCCGAGGTGCGGCCGCTCCTCACGCGCGCCGCATCCCTCCCGCACCTCGCGGTGGAGGGGCTCATGGCGATCCCGCCGTTCCTGCCCGACCCGGAAGCGGTCCGCCCGTTCTTCCGCCGCCTGCGGCTGCTGCGGGATCGCCTGACGACGGAAGGGTTTCCCCTCGCCGAGCTGTCCATGGGGATGACCCACGACTTCGAGGTGGCCATCGAAGAGGGGGCGACGATGGTCCGCGTCGGGACCGCGATCTTCGGAACGCGGGAGGCCTGAAAGGCTCGACGCGATATCCGACAGGGACAGCGGCAGGGAAAGGCGCTCACTGTCGGATCACGCTCTCGGGTAAAGGAGGTGTGGGATGCAAATCTTCCTGGATACGGCCAACGTGCAGGAGATTCGCGAGCTGTGCGCCCTGGGCGTGGTGGACGGGGTGACGACCAATCCTTCCCTCGTGGCGAGGGAGGGGCGTCCCTTCAGGGAGGTCGTGGCGGAGATCCTCCAGATCGTGGACGGGCCCATCAGCCTGGAGGTGGTGAGCACCGAGGCGTCCGGCATGCTGGATGAGGCGCGGGAGCTGGCCAAGCTCCACAAGAACGTGGTCGTGAAGATTCCACTGATCGCCGAGGGGTTGAAGGCGGTGCGGCAGCTTTCCCAGGAGGGCATCCGGACGAACGTGACCCTCTGCTTCTCGGCCAGCCAGGCCCTCCTCGCCGCCAAGGCGGGGGCCGGCTACATCAGCCCCTTCGTGGGCCGCCTGGACGACATCACCCACGTGGGCATGGACCTGGTCCGCCAGATCGTGACCATCTACAAGAACTACGGCTTCGCCACCAAGGTCCTGGCCGCCAGCCTGCGGACGCCCATCCACTTCCTGGAGGCGGCGCTGGCGGGGGCCGACGTCTGCACGCTGCCGCCGTCCGTCCTGCGGCAGCTCCTGAAGCACCCCCTCACCGACATTGGCCTGGCGGGCTTCCTCGCCGACTGGAAGAAGGTCCCGCCGGCCCGATAGGGATCCACAGATTACGCGGATTCTTGGAAGACAGCTCTCCAAAGATGACGGCCTCGGGGGACCCCCGAGGCCGTCGTGCCTTCTGGAGTATCTGTGTAATCTGCGTAATCTGCGGATGACTCCCGTCGTCTCAGACGTTGGAGGGGATGGCGGCGTCGCCGGAGCCGCCCAGGACGGCCTGCGTGGCACGTGCCAGTTCGGCGTCGTGGACATGCTCCAGGGTGAAGACGCGATAGTGGGCCACCTTGGCCGGGATGTAGCGGAAGAGGTCCTGGACGGGCTGCGGCGAGGCCCTGTCCGTGGCAGGATCGTAGATCAGGATCTTCTTGGTTTCCTCGGTCCAGGGGTTCAGCGGCCGCGGGTCCTGGTGGGCTACGTCGACCTTGAACTCGAGCGCGGCAAGCTCCGGCGGGAGTGCCCCGCGAATGGCTTTCTCCAGATCTCCCGCCGAGACGAACTTCTTGGCGCGGGGTTCGTCCATCGTCTCCATGTGGTCGTAAGCCATCTTCCACTTGACCTCGCGGCCGACGAGCCGGGCCCACTCCTGCCCCAGGGCCCGCTTCCGCGGGTCGGGATCGCCGGTCCACTGCCGCACCCCCTCCATCAGGGACCAGTCGCTGACGCCCAGATACCGATCCAGGTCAGCCCGCGGATCGAAGGGGAAGGCCAGGGCGATGGTCTCGGCGAAGATCTCCTGCATGTGCAGGTCCATGGCCCGGTTGGTGCGGTGGTAATAGACGTCGGCGTACATCGTGAAGCGGGCGTTGACGAACCGGCGCAACGCCGAGGAGCCGGACTTGTGCAGGGTGAGTCCGTCCTTGGTCACGAAGGTGTAGTAGAGCAGCCGGTCGATGTCCACCAGGTCCAGGGAGAAACCGGTCATGTAGGCGTCCCGCTGGATATAGTCCATGTTGTCGGCCGTGTAGATGCCGGAGAAGACCGGCTGCAGCGTCCGGAGCCAAGCTGGCATGCGCCCCGGCCCAGCCTCGGGCTTCCGAATCAGGAAGGCGACGTACTCTGGCTCCAGCACCTCCTGGGTGGCGAAGTCCCCTTCCGGGTCCGGGCTCCGGCGAATGCGGCGGATGAGGCCCGCCAGCTTCTGGATCACGATCTGCTGGCCGATGACCTCGTGCGTCGTCCCCCGGCCGTACGTCGGCTCCAGGAAGTGATGGTCGAAGAAGTGACTGAAGGGGCCGTGGCCGATGTCGTGGACGAGGCCGGTGACGCGCAGCAGTTCTTTCACGAAAGACTGCGACGGGCACTGCCGGCCGAACTCCCGCTTGAGGCTTGGGTACAGCCGGTCCGCGAAGCGCCCCGCCATGTGCATGGTGCCCAGCGAGTGCTGGAAGCGGCTGTGCTCGCCGGACGGAAAGACCCAGAAGCTGGACTGGAGCTGGTGGACGCGGCGGAGCCGCTGCATCCAGGGGGTGTCGATGAGGTCCCGCTCGGTCCGCTCTTCGGGCTGTCCCTCGATGGGGACGGTGAACTGGATGTACCCGTAGATGGGGTCGGCCAGGAGGGCGATGCCTTCGTAGATGGGGTGGCGGCGTTTTCCGAGAGGCATGCTCGGTCCTCGTGCAGGGGCGCTACGCGCTGCCCGGTCATCCGGACAATGTGGCACAGTATCAACATCTCTCGGGCGGCGTCAATGGGGAAGTGGCACGGGGGGGCAAAGGAATTGCGGATTGCAGATTGCGGATTGCAGATTGCAAAATGCGGGAGCTGACGGCTGACGGCTGACGGCCAGAACAGGGCAGAGGGCAGAGGACAGAGGGCAGGAGAGAGGGCCTTCCGGTAAGGGACGATTGCAACTTGCCAGGTCGCGTGATAGGCTCCCGCCTCCAAGCAGTGGAGAGGAGGTCTCGTGCGCCGATTGCCGTGGTTCGTGGTCTTGACGCTCGCCATCCTGGTCGGCGGGTGCGGGCGGCTGTTCGCCGACCGGACGCCTCCCGCCATGTCCCGGTCGGACATCAAGCGGGTCACGTTCGAGGTGGTCGCCCGCAACAACCAGTGCGAGCCGTCCGTCCTGGGGGTGGATCGCGCGGGGCGGGCCATCGAGATCGTGTTTCAGGTGACGAGCGTCGGCAAGGAGCATCACTTTCTCATCCCGGATCTGGGCGTTCGTCGCTCGGTCCGCTCCGACAGCACGCAGGAGATCTCGCTGGTGGCCGAACGATCGGGCATCTACGAGTACGCGTGCGCATCGAATCGCTGGATCGGCCCGCTGACCAGCACTGGCAAGCTCGCCATCAAGTAGTCCCCGCCGCCCCGCGGACCGCCCCGGCGGTCCTCCGGGAACGCCCGTGAGGCCGGGATGCCCATGTCCACAGAACCCACAGCCCCGTCTGCCCCCGTCCGCTGGATCCGCACGCCGATGGAACTCCGGGCCTTGGCGGACGAACTCCGCGGCGCCCGGATGCTCGCGGTCGACTCGGAATCCGACAGCCTGCACCATTATCCGGAGCGGGTGTGCCTGATCCAGATCGCGGATGCGGCGGGCCGGGTCTCCTTGCTGGATCCCCTAGCGCTCGGGAGCCTCGAGCCGCTGTCCGGGATCTGTGCCGATCCCGCGGTCACCAAGGTGTTCCACGGCGCCTCCTACGATCTCTCCTCGATGAAGCGGACCTTCGGCTTTGCCTTCGCGGGCGTCTTCGACACGATGCTGGCGGCCCAGTTCCTGGGTCTCCCGGCGCTGGGCCTCGACGCGTTGCTCCTGCGCTTCTTCGACCTTCCGGCCGGCCCGTCGCTGCAGAAGGACGATTGGGGCAGGCGCCCGCTCACGGCGGCGCAAGAAGCCTACGCGGTGGAGGACGTGCGCCACCTCATCGCCCTGCGGGACCGACTGCTCTCCCTGCTCGCGGCGCGGGGGCGAACTGGCTGGGTCGCCGAGGAGTGCGACGCGCTGGCGTCCGTCCCGCGGGCCGACCAGGCCTTCGAACCCGCCGATTACCTGCGACTCAAGGGGGCGAAGGCCCTGGACCGGCGGGGACTGGCCGTGCTGCACGAGTTGTTCGTGGCGCGGGAGGCGTGGGCGCGCGGGCGCGGGCGCCCGCCCTTCAAGGTGCTGGGGGGCGAGACCATGGTCCGCCTGGCCGCCGAACGGCCGCGGAACCGTGACGGGCTGGGCGCGATCCCCGGCTGCACGCCCAAGGTGGTGGAGCGGTACGGGGAGGGGCTGCTCCGGGCGATCGCCCGCGGCCTGGCCATTCCCGGGAACGCCCTGCCCACGTTCCCGCGTCCGTCCCGCCCCCGGACCTCCCCCGCCGTGCGGCGGCGGATGGAGGCCCTTGCCGCCTGGCGGGCCGCGGCGGCGACGAGGCTTTCGCTGGACCCCGGGCTCCTCTTGCCGCGCCGGCTGATCGAGCGGGTGGCCGAAGCGGCGCCCCCCCGGACCGAGGCGCTCTCCGCCGTCGAGGGCATACGCCGCTGGCGGATCGAGGTGCTTGGGGACGAGATCATGGCGACGCTCCAGCAGGCGACGCGCTCGGGCCGCCCGAGTGCTGAGGCAGCGGGATGACGGGAAGCGTCGAGAAGGCCCTGGCAGAGATCGGAGCGGGGAAGCGCCGGTCGGCCTACCTGCTTCACGGCGACGAACTGCTCGCGCGCGCCGGCACCAAGGCCATCCTGGAGGCGCTGGTGCCGCCCGCCCAGCAGGTGCTCAACGTCGAGATGGTGCGCGAGGATCAGGACCTCGCCAGCCTGTCCCTCCGTCTCCGGACCGTTTCGCTCTTCGGAGGGACCAAGGTGGTCGTGGTCCACGACACCAAGGCCTTCATCTCCAAGCAGAACGTCGCCAAGCTGTTCGGGCGAAGCCTCGAGGCCTGGGCGGAGGGGGAGCTCGATCGGGCAATGCGACTCTTCCTGCAGGCCGTGGGCGCGGCCGGTCGGGACCGAGCCTTCGTGGAGCGGGCCGCCAAGGGGGAACTCGGCGAGGCGGGGTGGAAGCAGGTGGTGGGGATGGACCGCGCGCCAGAGGCAGAGGGCTGGCTCCAGGAGGTCGCCCAGCGCGCCCAGGCCGAGCAGGCCGAGATTCCCGCGGGCAGCGGAGGCGACGCGGCCGGGTTCTACGAGGAGGTGATCCGGCAAGGGGTTCCCGCCGGGGCCGTCCTGATCCTCACGGCCGAGGTGGTGGATCAGCGCCGCACCCTCTTCAAGCTGCTGGCGGAGCAGGGCTTCGTCATCGACTGCGGCGTGCGGGGAGGGAAGATCGGCGAGACCCAGATGAAGCCGGAACTGGCGCGGGCGAAGATCCGCGAGCTGGTGACGGCGGCGCACAAGGCGATCGAGGACGAGGCCGCGACGGCCATCGTGGAGCGCACCGGCTTCAGCATGCGGGCCCTGGTCTCGGAGGTGGAGAAGATCCTCCTCTACGTCGGTGCCCGGCCCCGCATCGTACTGAACGACGTCCTGGCGGCGCTGAGCAACTCCCGCGAGGCGGGCGTGTTCGACCTGACGAACGCCGTGGCCGATCGCGCCGGTGAGCGCGCCGTGACGGCCCTGCGCCGGCTGCTCGGCCAGCGGGAGGCGGCCATCGCCATCCTCGGCCTGCTCGCCGGCGAACTCCGGACGCTGATCGTGGCCCGCTCTGCCCTGGAGGCGCGGCTCGACGGCCGGATGGATCTGGCGATGCCGTTTCCGGTGTTCCAAGCCCGCGTCCTCCCGCGGCTGACAGTGGACAAGCCGGACGACGATGGCGCGGCGGCGAAGCTCTGCGCCATGCATCCGTTCCGCGCCTTCACCCTCCTCAAGAGCGCCTCCCGATACACCGAGCGGGAGTTGCTCGACGGGCTGGAGGCGGCCTACGAGGCGGACCTCGCGCTGAAGAGCTCCGGACAGCCGGAAGACCTCATCCTGGAGCTCTTCGTCCTCCGCCTCTGCGCCGGCGGGCGGTGAGGTGCCTGCCGTTGCGAGCCACGAGCGCGAGCGGACTCGGCGCTGTGGCGGGCGGTTTTCCCTTGACAAAGCGGGAGGCACGGCGAAGAATCGGCGCCGCCTTGCGCCTTCAGCCCCCAGGATCGCGCACACGATGCCACAGCGCTCGCGCCTGACCGCCGAATTCCTCAGCCGACCCCTCTCCGTAGGAGCCTTGCCATGACTGTCCCGTCGGGATCCTCGAAGCAGACCCCGCTCCACGCCGTCCATCGCCAACTGGGCGCGAAGATGGTCCCGTTCGGGGGGTGGGACATGCCCGTGCAGTACCGGGGCATCCTGGAGGAGCACCGGGCGGTCCGGACCGCCGCGGGGCTGTTCGACGTCTCCCACATGGGCGAGGTGGAGTTCCGCGGGCCGGGCGCGCTCGCGGCGCTGCAGCGCCTCACCAGCAACGACGCCGGGCGGCTCCAGGCCGGCCAGGTGCAGTACTCGGCCCTCACCACCGAGCGGGGGACCTTCGTGGACGACCTCACGGTGGCGCGCCTCGGCGAGGACCGCTACCTGGTCACACTGAACGCCTCGAACATCGCGAAGGACCTTGCCTGGATGCGCGGCCACGCGGGAGGCGGGGCGGAGATCGTGGATGCGAGCGACGCGACCGCGCTCGTGGCGATCCAGGGACCCACGGCCCAGGAAATCCTGCAGCCGCTCGTCTCGATGGACCTGGCGGCGATCCGCTACTACTGGTGCGCGGAAGGCACGGTGCTGGGGCGGCCCGCCCTCGTCTCGCGCACGGGCTACACGGGGGAGGACGGCTTCGAGATCTACATCGCCCCGGGCGAGGTCGCGGCCCTCTGGCAGGCCCTCCTGGAGCGGGGTACGCCGCTCGGCCTCTTGCCCTGCGGCCTCGGCGCGCGGGACACGCTGCGCCTGGAGGCCAAGATGGCCCTCTACGGCAACGACATCGACGAGGAGCACACGGTGCTGGAGGCCGACCTCGGCTGGATCGTGAAGCTCGAGAAGGGTGAGTTCATCGGGCGAACCGCCCTGGCCAGGCAAAAGGCGGAGGGGGTCCGACGGAAGCTCGTCGGCTTCGAGATGGTCGGACGCGGCATCGGCCGCTCGCACTACCCGATCCTGAAGGACGGCGTGCGGATCGGCGAGGTGACGAGCGGCGGGCCGGCCCCGTGGCTCGGCAAGAACATCGGCCTCGGCTACGTGGCCGCCCTGCACGCCGCCGTCGGCACCGAGATCGAGGTGGTGGTCCGCGACGTCCCGGTCGCCGCGTGCATCGTCCAGACGCCGTTCTACAAGCGGCCGCGGTAGCCCGGACACGTGGTCATTGTATGGAGCGCTTGCAAGCGCGTTCACGAACGTTGCGGATTGATGCGAGAGGAGGCCGCATGTATCCAGCCGATCTGAAGTACACCAAGGAACACGAGTGGATCAAGGTCGAGGGAGACAAGGGGCGGGTCGGCATCACGGACCACGCCCAGAGCCAGCTCGGCGACGTGGTCTTCGTGGACCTGCCCAAGCCCGGCCGGGCGCTCAAGCAGAAAGAGACCTTCGGCGTCGTCGAGTCGGTGAAGGCCGTCTCGGACGTCTACCTGCCGGTGAGCGGGGCGGTGGTGGAGGCGAATGCGGCGCTGGAGGGCCATCCCGAGCTGATCAACAAGGACTGCTACGGCCAGGGCTGGATGATCGTCGTGACCATCGCCGACCCGAAGGAACTGGGCGGCCTGATGGACGCGGCGGCGTACGAGGCCTACCTCAAGAGCGAAGGGGCGGCGTAGCGCCGGATGACCAAGGACCAATGTCCAATGCAGACGGCTGGCATTGGATCGGTCATTGGTCATTGGGATTTGGACATTGGGATTTCCTGAGGGCTAATCATGCGCTACATCCCGAACACCGACCAGGACCGGGAGCGGATGCTCCAGGCCATCGGCGTGCGATCGGTGGGCGATCTATTCGCCGATGTCCCCGAGGCCGCGCGCCTCGCGCGACCGCTCAGAATCCCGGCCGCCCTGGCCGAGGCCGACCTGATGAAGCACCTGCGGGCGCTGGCGGAGAAGAACGCCGACGCGGATCGGTACCGCTCGTTCCTGGGAGCCGGCTGCTACAACCACTTCAGCCCCGCGGTCGTCAATCACCTGATTCTGCGCGGGGAGTTCCTCACCGCCTACACCCCCTACCAGCCGGAGATCTCGCAGGGGACGCTGCAGGCCCTCTTCGAGTATCAGACGCTGGTCTGCCAGCTCACGGGGATGGAGGTGAGCAACGCCTCCATGTACGAGGGGGCCTCGGCCACGGCGGAGGCCATCCTGATGGCCCACCGGATCACCGGACGCTCCGAGGTGGTCATCGCTCGGGCGGTGCACCCCGAGTACCGGCAGGTGGCGCGGACCTACGCGGCGCAGATCGGCCTCGTCTTCCGAGAAATCGGCTTCACCGAGGACGGCGTCACCGACGCCACGGCGCTCGGGCAGGCGCTCGGCCAGCAGACGGCCTGCGTGGTGGTGCAGTGCCCGAACTTCTTCGGCGGGGTCGAGGACCTCGCCCCGCTGGCCGAGGAGGCCCACGCCGTGGGGGCCCTCTGCATCGTCTGCGTGGCGGAGCCGATCGCCCTGGGCCTCCTCAAGTCGCCGGGCGAGTGCGGGGCGGACCTCGTGACCGGCGAGGGACAGGCCTGGGGCGTCGGGCTTCACTACGGCGGGCCCGCCCTGGGGTTCTTCGCCACGCGCGATCAGTACGTGCGGCACATGCCGGGGCGCCTGGTGGGGCAGACCGTGGACACGGAGGGACGCACCGGATACGTCCTCACGCTGGCCACCCGCGAGCAGCACATTCGGCGCGAGAAGGCCACCTCCAACATCTGCACCGCGGAGTCCCTGATCGCCCTCATGGCCACGATCTACCTCACGAGCCTGGGGCCGCAGGGCCTGCGCGAGGTGGCGCTCCTGAATCTCCGAAAGGCGGCCTACGCCAAGGAGCGGCTGGGGAAGGTGAAAGGCTGCGGCCTCCGCTTCGGCGGCCCCACCTTCAACGAGTTCGTCCTGCGCCTCCGGCGGAAGCCGGCGGCGTTGCTCCGGCAGCTCTGGAAGAAGGAGATCATCGGCGGCCTCGACCTCGGCCGCTTCTATCCCGAGCTGTCGGACTGCCTGCTGTTGTGCGTGACGGAACAGAACGTCCGAGAGGATATCGACGCCCTCGTGCAGGCGATGGGAGGCATGCGATGAACGGCCCGGAGGCGACGGTCGGAACCCGGGGGCTCGTCTTCAACGAACCCTTGATCTTCGAGCAGGGTTCCCCGGGCCGCGTGGGCTACTCCCTGCCGCCCTTGGACGTGCCCGCGAAGAAGGCGGAGGCGCTCATCCCGGCGCGCCTCCTGCGCGGGGAGGCGCTCGGGCTGCTCGGGCTGCCCGAGGTGAGCGAGGTGGACGTCATCCGGCACTTCACCCGGATGTCCCAGTGGAACTTCGGGATCGATCTCGGCTTCTATCCCCTCGGTTCGTGCACGATGAAGTACAACCCGCGCGTCAACGAGGACGCGGCGCGCCTGCCCGGCTTTGCCAAGGCGCACCCGTACCTGCCGGAAGAGCTGGCCCAAGGGGCCCTCCAGCTCATGTGGGAGCTGGAGCGGTACCTGGCCGAACTGAGCGGGCTGGATCGCGTCTCGCTCCATCCCTCCGCGGGGGCGCACGGGGAGCTCACCGGCGTCATGATGATCCGGGCCTACCACCAGGCGCAGGGGAATCCCCGGAAGAAGATCCTCATCCCCGAGTCGGCCCACGGCACCAACCCAGCCAGCGCCGCCCTCTGCGGCTACCAGGTGGTGACGGTGAAGTCGGGACCGCGGGGCGTGGTGGAGCCGGCCGCCGTGGCCGCGGCCATGGACGAAGACGCGGCGGCCATCATGATCACCAATCCCAACACGCTGGGTCTCTTCGAGGAGCACATCGCCGAGATCGCTCAGATCGTCCACGGGAAGGGCGGCCTGGTCTACTGCGACGGGGCGAACCTCAACGCCATCATGGGGATCACGCGGCCCGGCGACTGGGGCGTGGACGTCCTCCAGTTCAACCTGCACAAGACCTTCTCCACCCCCCATGGCGGCGGGGGGCCGGGCGCGGGACCGGTGGGCCTCCGGAAGCATCTGGCGCCCTTCATGCCCGTCCCCACGGTCGAGAAGAGGCCGAACGGGTTCGGCCTCGACTGCGATCGGCCCAAGTCCATCGGCAAGGTGCGCTCCTTTGCGGCGAGCTTCGGCGTCCTGGTGCGCGCCTACGCCTACATCCGGAGCCTCGGGCCGGACGGCCTCCGGCATGCGGCCGAGACCGCCGTCCTCAACGCCAACTACGTCATGAGCCAACTCAAGGGCGACTATCACCTCCCCTACGACCGGCTCTGCAAGCACGAGTGCGTCTTCTCGGATGCCATCCAGCTCCGGAATGACGTGAAGACCCTGGACGTTGCGAAGCGGCTCATGGACTACGGCTTCCATCCGCCCACGATCTACTTCCCGCTCATCGTCCACGGGGCGCTCATGATCGAGCCGACCGAGACCGAGAGCAAGGAGACGCTCGACCAGTTCATCGCCGCCATGAAGGCCATCGCCAAAGAGGCGAAGGAGCAGCCTGATCTCGTCAAGGCCGCCCCCCACAAGCCCCGCGTGAGCCGCATGGACGAGACCCGCGCCGCCCGCCAGCCGGTCCTCCGGTGGAAAGCGAAGGGCTGAGGGGGGCAGAGGGGCAGGGGGCGAGAGAGGTTTTGGAAAGAACACGGGGGCTGGGGAGCCGATCGGGGCTCCTCAGCCCCTTCCTGTTTCACGTTGCGCCACCGCGGTGAAAGCCCGGGCGAGCGGTTCCCTCGCCAGGAAATCCGGCTATTGCGCTACGAGGTCCGGGATGATCGAATACTCCTGCGCAAGGTCCGTCCGGGATGATGAAAGACCGGGGAGGTCAGGCGGTCTCGACATTGAGGGAGGTGAGGCCTTCCGATTTGGCGGCGCGTAGGAGGCGGACATCGGCGGCGCCGAATGTGAGATCCTCTCTGACGGCGCTCTTGAACGTCAGAGCCGAGGCCAGATGGATCGCGTCGAAGCCTCGCAGGGGATGCCGGCGAATCAGGTCGCGGGCCAGCCGGAGGGTTTCGTCCCGGAGATCCACGCGAATGTAGCTCTCCCAATCGTCCTCGAACTGACGGACACTCAGCGTGTAGTCTCGATCCGGTAGGAGCCCCTCTCGGTGCTTGCGCTTCAACCCGGCGTGAACCTCGGCGAAG
>JBGPQZ010000048.1:0-14341 GCA_041489335.1 Methylomirabilia bacterium | reverse complement strand
TCTACAGGACCTGCGGCGCCTGCCGCACGCTTGGGTGAGAACGTCGCACTGTCAGCCGCGGAACGGGGGGTGGAGACCGAGAAAGTGGCGGGGGGGGGTGGGGTCCTCCTTCCCCCGCCGCCCGAGGATTATTAACAGCCCTGAGCGGCAGGGGTGGCCCGTGGGGGGCCGTCCCTGCCGGGGTGCATGGAGGAGGTTCAATGATGATGGTGCGTCTGATTGGACGAGGGATGGGACGGCGAGCCGCAATTGTCGCAGGCATACTCCTGGCGCTGGTCGCCCTGGCCGCCCCCGGATGGGTGGGGGCCGCGGACGAGCAGGGCAAGCGGGATGACCGGCCCGCGCGGGGCATTGCCATCTATACGGATTACTCGGGCGTGGTCGTCCCGCTGGGGGAAAGCGTCCGGATGGATCTGACGGTGGAGAACAAAGGCAGGCAGGACGAGGTGGTCGCCCTGAAGCTCGCTGGTGTCCCCAAGGGCTGGAAGGCCTCCCTGAAGGGGGGCAGCTTCACGGTGACCGGCGTGGCCATCCCCGACGGAAAGACGCGGACGCTCGCCTTCAGCGCCGAGGCGGACAAGAACCTGGGACTGGGGACGTACGAGTTCGGGATCGAGGGAGTCACGGCGGACGGGAAGCTGACCGCGAAGTACACGATCGTCGTGACGACGCGCGAGCGGAGCCGCATGGGGACCGAGGACATCCAGATCACCACGTCGTACCCGGTTCTGCGGGGCCAGACCGACGCCACGTTCGAGTTCTCGCTGGACGTCAACAACAAGACCGACGCCGACCGCACGTTCAACCTGGCGGCGCAGGCCCCCGAGAAGTGGGAAGTCAACTTCAAGCCGGGCTACGAGCAGAAGCAGATCTCCAGCCTCCGGATCCGCGGCGGCAGCAACCAGACCGTGGCGGTTTCGGTGACGCCGCCCAAGGACGCCACGTCCGGGGAATATCCGATCCTGGTCCGGATCAGCGCGGGCGAGTCCAAGGCCGAGGTCAAGCTGGTGGTGGTCCTCACCGGGATCTACAAGCTGGATGCGGCGACGCCCAGCGGGATCCTCTCCGTGGATGCGGTGACCGGGAAGGCCACGACGGTCTCCATGCTCGTCAAGAACACCGGCTCGGCGGTCAATCGCGTCGTGAACCTCAGCTCCTTCAAGCCCGAGAACTGGAAGGTGGAGTTTAAGCCCGAGAAGCTCGAGAACCTGGAGCCCAATGCCATCAAGCAGGTAGAGGCTACCATCACCCCGGCGGCCGGGGCGCTGGTGGGGGATTACTCGGTCAGCCTGAGCGCCGACGGGGAGAAGGGGAGCAGCAAGTCGGTGGAGCTTCGGGTCACGGTCAAGGCCCCGACAGCCTGGGGCTGGATCGGGGTGGGCCTGATCGCCCTGGTGATCGGCGGCATGGGCGGCCTGTTCACCTGGCTCGGGCGGCGATGAGGTGGCCATGGAACCGATGATCGAGATCCACGGACTGAGCAAGCGATACGGGTCCCAGATGGCCGTCAACAACCTCACGCTCCATGTCCAGAAAGGCGAGATCTTCGGCTTCCTCGGCCCGAACGGGGCCGGCAAGACGACGACCATCCTCATGCTCCTGGGGCTCTCCGAGCCGACCGCCGGGACGGCCCGGGTCTGCGGGTTCGACCCCACCCGCGAGCCCCTCAAGGTGAAGCGGGTGGTGGGCTACCTCCCCGAGAGCGTTGGGTTCTACGAGGACATGACCGCCATCCAGAACCTGCG
Organism: Methylomirabilia bacterium; assembly: GCA_041489335.1. Taxonomy (GTDB): domain Bacteria; phylum Methylomirabilota; class Methylomirabilia; order Methylomirabilales; family 2-02-FULL-66-22; genus 2-02-FULL-66-22. The sequence goes on along the minus strand of JBGPQZ010000048.1, from coordinate 12,596 downwards.
CTACGTGGGGAGGCTGAACGGCGTCCGGGACGGGGGGCTGACCGAGAAGATCCAGTGGGTCCTGGAGCTGGTCGGCCTCGCCGCCGAGGGGAAGAAGCGGGTCGGCGCCTACTCGCGCGGGATGCGGCAGCGCCTGGGGATCGCCGAGGTGCTCCTCAAGGACCCCCAGGTCGTCTTCCTGGACGAGCCGACGATGGGCCTGGACCCGGACGGGACGCAGCGGATGCTGGACTTCATCCAGAGCCTCAGCCGCGAGAAGGGGATGACCGTCTTCTTCTCCTCCCACCTCCTGGATCAGGTCCAGAAGATCAGCGACCGGGTCGGGATCATGCTGAAGGGGAACCTGGTGGCGGCGGGGCCGATCCAGGAGCTGGCCAAGCAGAAGCTGGGGGTGGACCAGGAGCGGTACACCCTGGAAGAGATCTACATGCGCTATTTCCGGGAGGGCCAAGCGGCCAACCCGTAACCGTGCGGCGCGTCGCCGCGGGGGGTGGTTCTGTGCACGGACTGCTTGCCGTTTACCGGAAGGAGATGGAGGACCACTTCAGCAGCACGCGGTCGGTCCTACTCCTGACCGTGATCTTGATGATCAGCCTGGTCACGGCCTACATGGTTGGGACCGGCCTGAAGAAGGAGCTGGAGGGGGTGGCCAAGCCCTCCCTGGTGTTCCTGATGCTGTTCACCTCGACGGGGGCCCTCTTCTCGCTGGTCCAGTTCATCGCCTTCTTCGGGCCGCTGATCGGGATGGTCCTGGGCTTCGACGCCATCAGCCGCGAGCGCATCGGCCGCACGCTCTCCAAACTCTTGTCGCAGCCGATCTATCGCGATGCGGTGATCAACGGGAAGTTCCTGGCGGGCATGACCACGATCGCCGTGATGCTCCTGGCCATCGTGCTCTTGATCTCCGGGATAGGCCTGCAGGTGCTGGGCGTGGTCCCGGGCTGGGAGGAGATCGGGCGCATCTTCCTGTACCTCGTGGTGAGCATCATCTACATCGGCTTCTGGCTGGGGGTGGCGATCCTCTGCTCGGTGCTCTTCCGGGGCACGGCTACCTCGGCCCTGGCCGTCCTGGCGCTCTGGATCTTCTTCGCGTTCTTCATGGCCCTGGGGGCAGGGCTGATCGCCCAGGTCATCGCCCCGCTGCCCTCGGGGATGAATCCCAGCGCGGATGCCGAGGCGGTCCTCCGGTACGAGCAGGTGCGCTCGACCGTGTCCTTGGCCTCGCCCATGACGCTGTACAGCCTGGCGACCGGCATCGTCCTGGACCCGCTGCGGAAGACGACGCAGTCCCTGGTCCTGATGGGGCCCATGGAACGACTCTCCATCAGCCGGTTCCAGAATCCGCTGCCCCTGGATCAGAGCATCCTGATCGTCGCTCCGTACCTGGTGCTGCTGGTGGCGATCACCGTGGTGTGCTTTGGAATCTGCTACCTCTGCTTCCTGCGACAGGAGGTTCGATCCACGTAACCGAGAACGATCGGCTGCCGAAGAAGGAGAAGGCCAAGCCGCGGAAGATCGAGGTGGCGGCGGTCTGAGTATCTCACCGCCGCACGCGAGGCTACCCGCCGGGGACCCGGGCCATCCGGGTTCCCGGCGTTTTTTGCCCTCCGGTGGCCGCGTTCGCAAAACCACTCCTTGACACCGATAGTCCGGCGCGATATGAAGAAGGCCACCATCGCGGAATGCTGCAGGATTCGCCAGGCAGAGCCGGGCCGGCGAGAAGCGTCAGGTATCGGACTGATCAGACGAGCCCTCGGGCGAGGCTGGACGGAGGGCGAAGAACGGGGCCGGGACCACCGGAGACGAGGCGGGGGACCATGGGCAGCGAGACGATCCTCCTCGTGGATGATGACCGGTTCATCCTCCAGCTCTGCCAGGACATCCTGGAGCCCGCGGGTTATCGCACGGTCTGCCTGAGCCAGGGCGACGAGCTGCTCCCCACCGTCGCCCGGGTTTCGCCGGCGCTGATCTTCCTCGACATCATGATGCCCGGCACGGACGGCTTGACGCTGTGCCGGCAGCTCCGCAGCGGCCAGAATCCTTTCCGGGGTCCCATCGTCATCTTCTCCGCCAAGACCTATGCCGCCGACAAGCACGTGGCCAGCGAGGTCGGGGCCAACGCCTACCTGGAGAAACCCTTTTCCCCAGAGCGGTTGCTCACGTTAGTCCGCGAGTTTCTGGCGCAGCGGGTCTCGATCCGGTTCTGGGGCGTCCGTGGCTCCATTCCCACCGCCTCCCGGGAGATGGTCGGCTACGGCGGGAACACCCCGTGCGTGGAGGTGCGGGTTTCGGGCATCGAGGACATCTTCATCTGGGACGGGGGGACGGGGCTCCGGGAGCTTGGCCGCTCCCTCAGGGGGCTGGGCGCGGTGGTGCGGGGGTACCTCTGCTTCTCCCACTTCCACTGGGATCACATCCAGGGGCTGCCGTTCTTCGAGCCGGCCTACATGGCGGGCAACACGTTCACTCTGGTCGGGCCCGCCCAGCCGACGGCCGACCTGCTCCAGATCCTGTCCGGGCAGATGGCCTCCGTGTATTTTCCCGTGGGGCTGGAGCAGCTCGGGGCCAAGCTGTCGTTCCAGGAGATCGGCGAGGGGGCACTTGCCGTCGGCGGGGTGCACTTCGACACGCTGTCATCCCTCCACCCGGGGCGCGCGCTGCTCTATCGCCTCTCGCACGGAGAGAAGCGGGTCGTCTACGCCACGGACAATGAGCTGCCGATCAACTGGAAGGCTGCCGGCGGTTCGGCCGCCCACGAGGTGAACCGTTTCCTCCAGTTCTTCGCCGACGCCGACCTCTTGATTCACGACGCCCAGTACACCCCGGAGGAGCTGGAGCGGCGGCGGGGCTGGGGGCATTCGGCCTGGCCCGACGTCCTCGACCTGGCCGTGGCGGCCGGCGTCAAGCAGCTCGTCCTCTTCCACCACGACCCGGACCACTCGGACAGCTTCCTGGACGGGGTGCACGCCGCCGTCCAGGAGCGGGTCGCCGCCACGGGTGCCCCGATCACCTGCGGGCTGGCCCGCGAGGGCGACCTCCTCATCATCTGAATCTGATCCGCCTCCCCGGCTCCATTCCCTAGCCCGATTCGCGTATTGTCGCCGCAGACCGGCTGGCGCCCTCCGCGCGCCTTCCCGCCGAGGGGTTGCGTGGGCCGGGTGAACGAGGTAGAGTACCCCGCAGCTGAAGCGCGGCGACCAAGGAGGGGTGCGATGCGGCTTCGATGCGACCGACGGGATGCCATCCCGGTGGAGGGGGGCCGGCCGGGCTCGGCTCGGGCGTTGGCCTCGCCGGTGGGGCAGACCGCTCCGGACGAAGTGGAGGAGCGCACCACGGGGGGTGGCGAGGGGAGCAAGGTCTTCCTCTTCAACTGCGAATGCCACACCTTCGAAGAGGTCATCAGCCAGCTCATCAAGGCGGTTCCGGGCATGACCCGCCCGCTGGCCGAGGAGCTGGCCTGGCGCGTGCACACCCAGGGCCTGGCCGAGGTGTATCGGGGCGACGCCTCGGAGTGCGACCGCGTGGCCCGGATCCTCGGCGAGATCGGACTGATCGTGCAGGTGCTGTGACGGCGAGAAGGGAGACCAGCATGGCGGCGATCATCCCGGAGGCGTTCGCCCACTTGGCGACCGTGATGAAAGACGGCAGCCCACAGGTCACCCCGGTGTGCTTGACAGTACCGCAAGGCTGGCTATACTACGGATAGCCATAGGAGGGGTCCGTCATGACCACGAAAGTGCAGCGGTGGGGCAACAGCCAGGGCCTTCGCCTGAGCCGGCAGATCCTCGAAGATGCGCGGATCTCCGTCGGGGATCATGTGGATGTGATCGTCCGGGAAAATGCCATCATGATCACTCCCGTTCGGCGGGTACGCGGCAAATACACTCTGCAGCAGTTGGTAGCGCGGATGCCCAAAGGCTATAAGAATGAAGAAGTGGACTGGGGAAGACCGCTCGGCAGGGAGGTCTGGTAGGTGCCCGGGTACGTCCCGCGCAAGGGCGATTTCATCGCCGTCACATTCGATCCGCAGTCCGGCCACGAACAGAAAGGGCGTCGTCCCGCCCTGGTCGTCAGCAACGATCTGTTCAACAGGCATACGGGGCTCGCCATTGTCTGCCCGATCACCAACACGGAGCGTGGATTGCCATTCCACGTGGCCATTCCGAACGATCTGGGTGTGACGGGTTTCGTCATGGTCGAGCAGGTGAAATCCATCGATTTCCGCGCCCGGAGTGTGGCACGGATATCACGGTTTTGCCAGCGCCGTCCGTCGCACCTTGCCAGACTTCGCAGTGCCCCATCAAGGGTGCACGCGCAACACCCGTGATAACCGTGCTACGTTCCCTTTACCCAGCTGATGGCCTCCCACCCGTCCGGACCGCTTGCCGGCATTCCTCCATCTCTTGCGCCGACTGCGGATCTTGTCTCATGAGGTTGGATGCTCCGCCAGCAGCTCTTCCAAGTGTGCCAGCGCACGCGGATCGGCGGGGTTCGTGAGGGTCGCGGTAACGAACGCCTTTGCCGCCTCAAGGCGTTTCCCTTGTCCCGCCAGCGAGACGCCAAGATTCTTATGGGCATTATGTCGGCCCGGATCGATCCCGATGGCCGCTCGGCAGAACACCTCCGCCTCGCCGTATTTCTCCAACTGGTTCAGGGAAAAGCCTAGGTTGTTATGGATCCAGTACCAGATGTCGGAGCCCATCGGTTCCAGTGCGAGGGCCATACGATAGTACGAGGCGGCAGATGTGAAGTCCTGGATCTCTTCCATCAAGACGCCCATCCGGACAAAGCCGGCAGCCTTCCTCCCCGGGTCGCTCACGCAGGCGATGAAGCGCTCGATGTGCTCTGCGACGAGGTGAGGCCGGCCTGTCGTCGCATAGAGATGGACAAGCTCCGCGACGGCACCCTGCAAGGCACCCTCACATTGGCGGACCCGCCCCAGCAGGATCTCCTCCGCCTCCTGCGCCCCAATCCGTTTCCCGTCCGGAGTAATCCAGGATAGCCCCTGAGACTCACGCTCTCCCATACGGCACCTCGACGCGGCCGTCGGTAACGGCATCGATTACCTGGGCCTGCAGGTGAGGAGAGATTCGTGCAGCAATCCGCGCGGGTCGGGTGGCCCACGGCGGAGCGCTTGCCAGCCCGCCCAGATGAAAGAGAGCCGTGATCAGGAGCCAGAACAGGGCTATGATCCATGGGAAACTGTACCGTCGCTTGTGCAGGCTCAAGAGGCCCGCCGTTGCCAGGGGGAACATGTTGGCCCGTCTCGGGCGCCACACCAATACACCCCTGCCCGTCTTTGCGAGCTTGGCCTGCCTGTGCGTCCTCGCACGCAGACAGGCGATCTTTGCGTGAAACATCCGGGCTCAGCGTGCTTACATCATGCCAGCGGATTCTCTGGCGTCGATGCCGTGATTACTTCTGGCGCGTGGGGCCTGGCCGTTCCTCCACGCCCCCCGGCCCCGCGCGGCACTGCTGGCGCGCGTCGAGGAGGACGCGGATCTTGGACAACACGGCGTTCATCCCCGACGGGCCCGCTGCACCCGCATAGTCCGCGCGAATCTGGAGCTCCAAGCCGGACTCGACTTCGAGGCGCTCCCAGGTGAGGGCCTCTGGGTTGGGAGCCGCCAGGCCTTTCAACGGGAGATCCGGTAGCGGAGTCGCGTCGCCGGCGCGCGGCGACCGGCGCGATTCCGCACCGCCCGACTTCCCCCGCGAGCGCGGAGGTTCCGAGGCATACTCCTGTCCCCCGGGGTCGTGCAGCATCCACCCGGCTGGATCGGCCGGGGCGCCGCGCTGGATCAGCTCCTCCAGGGCCTTGTTCTCCAACGGCTCCACGACCTCCCGGATCTTCCGGAGGGGCAGGAACCGGGCTTGGAGCGTCTTGATCGCCAGGAGGGTGAGCAGGTGCCGGTAGCCGAAGAGCGCGGCCGAGCCCCGGTAGCCCAGCGGTTTGGGGAGGAGCCCGGTCGAACTGTAGTAGCGAATCGTGCGCCCGTCCGGCACCGACGTGACCTTCCAGCGGGCCTGCAAGAGGGCCGCCTGGCGGAGGAGGTCCCCGGTGACCGCCACCAGTTCGTCGATGGTGAAATCCTCGCGCGTCCGGTAGGTGGTGAGCAGGAGTGTCATGCCCAATAATATGGAACGAGTCACCGATACTGTCAACAGTGAAAATGGCCTACTGGTCGAATTTCCGGAGATACCCCCCTTTTCCGGCTGCGCGCGGGGTTGCGTTTCGTGCTATCGGAGACCATCTTCTGCAACCCCACGCCCCTTGACTTTCCCACCTTTTTTGCCCCAACTAGCATTTCAGGGTTTGACGATGCGCTCCGAGGGTGCTATTTTTCTCTGACAAGCGACCAAGCAGGAGGGTGATCGAGGTAGGGATGGCATTGCGGCTCTTCAGCGGCAGCAGTGCTCGCGTCCGAGCATGTCCGGCCTGTGAACGCAAGATCAAGGCCGACGCGGCCTTTTGTCCCTCCTGCTACATGGTCTTCCGCCCCGAAGGGGCCGCCGCCCTGCGCGAGTACCTCCAGGGTGCCCGGATTCCCGCCGACGTATATCTCCTGAGAAAAATGCAGACCGAGGACCCGAATACGGGTCCCGTGACTCGCCTGTCTCGCGAGGACACGGACCCCGGCAAGGCCCCGCTTCCCTCGGCTCCTGCGCCGCCACCACCGACCGAGAAGATCGCCCCGCAGCCCGTGGATGTTAGCTTGCTGCCTGCGCCGCTTCCGCCGGCGCAGGCGGACGAGCAGGTCGAGCCGCTGGCAATTGACTTTGCCGCGCCGTCCCCGAGCCCTGCCGTCGAGGAGGTAGAAGGGGCGGACGCCGCGGCTCCAGCAGTCGCGGAGCCCGCCGTCGCCGCCCAGGCACTGGCCTCGCAGGGCCCCTCGGAGAAGCGGCCGCGGCTGAAGGCGCGAAGTGGGGTCGAGGGGCTGCTCACGTTCGTGGTGCCGACTCCCCCGTCGGCCCGATCCACCGCCGACCTCCAGGCGCTCTTCGCGTGGATGCTGGAGCACGATCCTTTCATCCCCAACAACCTGAGCCGCCTGGAGGCCATCCATGCGGCAGTCTTCCAGGGGCAGCCGGTCGCCCGGCTCGGATACGAGCAGCACGTTCTCCTCTTGGCGTCGGAGGACTTGTGGCTGCACGCGACGCAGGAGTCCCTGGGAATCCACCTCGGGCAACTGGTCGCGGCATATCGGCGGGCGGCCGAGGCATACCGCAAGGCCGAGGGCGGAGAGCAGACGCAGGGCAACGCGGCGCTCTGGCACCTGGCCAGTGTGGCCAGCCGGCTCCGGATGGAGGCGTGGGTCTATCAGGTCCTGCATGATGGGATGCCGCCGATCGCCAGCATCCGCCAGCGCGAACTTCCCCTCAAGTTCGGCGAGTTCTGAATCCTGCCCCCTGGACACAGGGGGACGCCCCTTTCACGAAACCGCAGATTTCCCAGATTTGGTGCGGGCTAAGAGCCGAGACGAAAGGAAACCACAGATGTTGGATCTGGTGTTGCGGAGCGGGATGGTGTTCGACGGGACGGGGGCGGACGGGTTCCTGGCGGATGTGGGGATCCAGGGGGAGTGGATCCGGGAGATCGGGGAGCTCTCCCGCGTGCCGGCGCGACGGATTGTGGACTGCACCGGCCTCACCGTCACGCCCGGATTCATCGACATGCACACCCACTCGGACCTGGACCTCTTGGTGGATCCGTATTCCTCGCCCAAGGTCCGGATGGGGGTCACACTGGAAGTGCTCGGACAGGACGGCATCTCGGTGGCGCCCATGCGGCCCGAGCACGTCACCCAAGTCAAGCGCCAGCTCGCCGGCCTGCTGGGGGACCATCCCATCGAGTGGCGCTGGCGGCGGGTGGGGGATTACCTTGCGCTCCTCGACCGGCGGACCGCGGTAAACGTCTCATATCTGGTGCCGCACGGGGCGCTGCGTTGGTGGGTGGTGGGTTTCGATGACCGGCCTGCGACCCCGCAAGAGATCGATGCGATGTGCGCTCTCCTGCGGGAGTCGATCGAGGAGGGGGCGGTGGGCACCTCCACCGGTCTCATCTATCCACCCTGCGTGTATGCGGGTTGGGACGAGCTGGTGGCCCTGGCCACGACCACGGCCAAAGCCGGCGGCTTCTGGATGGTGCACATTCGGGATGAAGGGAATCGATGCCTCGAGTCGCTGCAGGAGATGCTCGATCTCGGCCGCGCCTCCGGTTGTCCGATCCACATCTCCCACTTCAAGGTCGTCGGCCGGCGAAACTTCGACAAGGCGGACCGCCAGGTGGAGCTGATCGAGGCCGCGATCCGCGACGGGCTCCCGGTGACCTGCGACCAGTACCCGTACACGGCGGGTTGCACCGTGCTGGGGGCGTGCCTTCCGCACTGGGCGCACGCCGGCGGTGCCTTCGAAACGCTGAGGCGCCTGGCCGATCCCGGCGAGCGCGCTCGCCTGCGGGCGGAGATGGAAGTGCCCGATCCCGACGGCGGCCCGCCGATCGTGCATCACACCACCTACGATGCGATCATCATTGCCACGGTGGTCGGCGAGAAGAACCAGGATGCGGTGGGGAAGAGCATTGCTCAACTCGCGAAAATGCGCGGGAAAGAACCGGCCGAGACCCTCTTTGATCTGCTGCTTGAGGAGGGGATGAAGGTCACCATGATCGTGCATCATCAGTCGGAAGACGTGGTCCGGAAGTACATCCGGCTGCCGTTTCAGACCTTCAGCACGGATGGGATCCGGGGGACCCGGCCCCATCCGCGGCTCTACGGCACCTTCCCGCGGGCGCTCGGACGCTATGTGCGCGAGCAGCGGCTCATGACGTGGGCCGACGCGATCCGGCGCATGACGGGGGCGGCGGCGAAGCGGCTCGGCCTCGCGGATCAGGGCCTCATCCAGGCCGGGATGCGGGCGAGCATCACGGTGTTCGACCCCGACCGGATCATCGACCGAGCCACCTACGACGACCCGGTCCAGGACCCCGAGGGAATCCGGTACGTCCTGGTGAACGGGCAGATCGTACTGGAGGACGGCCGGGAGACCCGGGTCCTCCCCGGCCGCGTCTGCAGCCAGACCGGGATGAAAGAATGACGGCAACCGGTCCGCAGATTACACAGATTACGCAGATTCAATCCGGGTTCTTGGCTCGTGGCTCATGGCTCGTGCCCTCATCTGTGTAAGCTGCGTAATCTGTGGTTCAAGTGCGGGGCCTTTCGGAGAGGAGGGGGAGATGGGACAGGCGGAGCGAGAACGGTATCTGGAGATCGTTCGGTCTACACCGGAGCGGTTGAAGGCGGCACTGGCAGGGGTTCCGAAGAAGCTCTCGCTGTGGCGGCCGGCCCCGGGGAAGTGGTCCATCCACGAGATCGTCTGCCACATGCGGGACGCCGAGCGCCTCGGGTATCTCTATCGGTACACGAAGATCCTGGCCGAGGAGAACCCGACGCTGCTCGACGTGGATGGTGACGCGCTGGCCCTGGAACGGCGATACCGGCGGATGAACCTGCGGGAGGCCCTGCGGGACTGGCGCACCGCGCGGAAGGAGTCTCTCGCCATCCTGAGGAAGGTGAAGCCGGGACAGTGGGAGCGGATCGGGACGCACGAGTTCCTGGGTCCGATGTCGCTGGAGACGGTGCTCCAGCGCCAGGCGCTGGGGAATGACGAGGCGCACCTCGGGCAGATCGAGAACGTCAAGAAGCGGTGGGAGATCCTGGCGAAGCTTCAGGAAACGCCGAAGGCCGTGGCGGCGCTCTTCCGCGGGCTGCCCGAGGAGATCCTGCGGCGGAAACCCGCCCCCGAGAAGTGGTCCATGCTGGAGATCGCCTGCCACCTGCGGGACGTGGAGCAGCTCTTCGTGGACCGCTACGGTAAGATCGCCAACCACGACCGGCCTCCGCTGCGGATGATCAACCAGGACGAGCTGGCGGCAAGGCTCCGGTACAACGGGGACGATCCGGCAGTCGTCTTGCGGGAATTCCGGGAGTTGCGGCAGGAAACCGTCGTGCTGCTCGGTGCCCTGGCCTACCAGTCCTGGCAGCGCGTCGGCGTGCACCCCAAGCGGGGCGACTTCAGCATCGCCGCCCACGCGGAGATGCAGGTCGGCCACGACGCCAACCATCTGGAGAAGCTCCGCACGCTGCGCCAGCAGTTCGCCGGATCGTGATCTAGCCCGCAAAGCCGCGATGTGCACTCCAGACTTCACCGCAGGGTGGCCGGGAGGTTGGTCAGTGCGCCCTTGGGTCTGGGCGGGGTTTTGGCTTCCTGAAGAGGAAGACGAGAGGGACGGCGAGCAGGCTCAGGATGCCGACGACGCGAAAGCTGTCCATGAAGGCCAAGAGCCGGGCCTGTTGCCCAAGGGTGTTCTGGAGAAGCCCAAGGGCGATGGGGCCCGCGGCTGCCTCGCCGACCCGGGACGCGAGCCGCTGCCGAGTGACCGTGAGCCAGTGCTGGTAGGCGGGGTCGTACGGCGTCAGGTGGGACACGAGGGCAACCTGGTGGGTCTGGGTCCACCGCGCCAGGAAGGTGGCCACCGCGGCGATTCCGAAGCTCCCGCCGATGTTGCGCATCAGATTGAAGATCCCCGAGGCATTCCCCATCTGTTCGTTTCGCAGCGTGCCCATGGTCGTGGTGGCCAGCGAGACGAAGACCAGGGGCGCGGCGACCCCGTTCAGGAAGTTCGGCCAGATGACGTTGGGCATACCGATCTGAAGGTTCATGTGGCTGAACATGAACACGGAAACGCCGAGCAGGCTCAGCCCGGCGGCGATCAGGAGTCGGTCGTCGAGGATGCCGATCAGCCGACCAATAACGACGCTCATGAGGAAAGCCCCGATCCCGCGGGGGGTCATCGTCAGCCCGCTCAGCAGGGCGGAATAGCCCATCAGGGTCTGCAGGTAAAGGGGAAGCATAACGATCGTGCCGTAGAGGATCACGCCCATCACCGTGATCAGTACCGTTCCCACGGCGAAGTTCCGGTCGCGCAGGATGCGCAAATCCACGATGGGATCCTGCGTCCGCAGTTCGCGGAGGATGAATGCCACCAGCGAGATCACACAGATTGCCGCGAACCAGCGCATCCACGCGGCCTCAAACCAGTCATCCTTCTGTCCCCTGTCGAGGATGAACTGGAGCGTCGCCAGCCCGATGGCCATGAGGCCGAACCCGAAGTAGTCGATGCGCCCCGGCCGGGCCTGTCGGATGTACGGCGGATCCTCGACGAAGGCTTGCGCCAGCAGGACGGCGAGGACACCCACCGGCAGGTTGATGTAGAACACCCAGCGCCACGTGTAGTTCTCCGTGAGCCAGCCGCCCAGCGTGGGGCCGAGGATCGGGGCGACGACGATCCCCATTCCGAACGTCGCCATGGCGACGCCTCGCCGTGCGGGTGGAAAACTCTCCAGGAGGATCGCCTGGCCGATCGGCTGTATCGCGCCGCCGCCCAGGCCCTGGAGGACCCGCGCGATCACCAGCCAGTCCAGGCTGGGCGCCATCCCACAGGCGGCCGAGGCCAGCGTGAAGAGCAGGATGCACGCGAGCAGGAGGCGCTTCCTGCCGAAGACGGCGCCCAGCCAAGCCGCCGCCGGCAGGATGATGGCGTTGGAAATCAGGTAGCTCGTGAGGACCCAGGTCGCTTCCTCCGGGGTGGCCGACAGGCTACCCGCAATGTGCGACAGGGCGACGTTGGCGACCGAGGTGTCCAGGACCTGCATGAAGGTGCCGGGCATGACGGCGAGCGCGACCAGCCAGGGATTGAATCGCGGCCGCCACTCGGAGGCCTGGTCGGGTGCCGCTGGCGGGCGCGCCTCGTCGGGGCTCATGCGCGGAGCCGTTCCGCCGGGATACCTGCGATTGATGTGGGAGGGTCTTGCATCGGCGCCGGGTGGGCCATGCCGGGGAGGATGCGCCTTGAAACATCAATGGTCGAAATTGGGCGAGACATGAGCGACATTATAGCGCTACAATTGCCCGCCGGGAATTGGGTAAGATGAGAAAGATGAGAAATCATGCCGATGAGTATTACCCATGATTGAGCATTGGACCCAGCGACATATCCAGCCTCGACGGCTCCTCCTCCTGGTCGTGGCGGGCGCACTCGTCCTTGGAGGCTTGGGGTACGGCGGCTACCTCTGGCACTTTTCGCTCACGCACGTCTCGACGGATGATGCCTATGTTGCAGCACACATCATCCCCGTGAGCGCCCGGATCTCCGGGACGGTGGCCGAGGTGCTCGTGCGCGACAACCAGGATGTGAAGGCCGGCGACATCCTGGTCCGCCTGGATCCCAAGGACTACGAGGTCGCCCTGGCCCAGGCGCGCGCCGCGGCCGAGGCGGCGAAGGCCGAGCACGAGAATGCCCTGGTGAACGTGCCGCTGACCGACGAGACGACGCGGAGCCTGGTCCAGCAGGCCGAGGCCGCCATGGCGGCCGCCGAGGAGGGGGTGCAGACCGCCGTCCACACCCTTGAAGAGCGGCAGGGTCAGCTCAAGGCCAAGCAGGCGGCCGAAGCCTCGGCCAGGGCCGCGGTCCGGGTGGCTGGGGCAGACCTCGAACGCGCCCGCTTGGACCGCGAGCGGACCAAGGCGCTGGTCGA
>JBGPQZ010000047.1:0-14349 GCA_041489335.1 Methylomirabilia bacterium | reverse complement strand
CGAGACCTGCCGCGGTCCCCTGGAACTCTAGGCGGGCCTGCTCGATCGTGCGGATGGTACCGCCGAGCATCGTGGTCAGCCGGGTTACGCGTCCGCTGCCGACGAAGGCGGGGCTTCCGTCCCCGTCGGTTCCCCACCTGAGCGATCCCGTGAGCCCCTCCAGGGAGCCCGTCCGGCCGTCCGCCTCCGTCCAGGTCGCGCGGCCGCTCTCCACGGCCGCCTGGTACACCCGGACCGCGGGCGGCCCCTTCCCCTCCCGCCCCAGCGCGAGGAGGGCTGCGTACAGATCGGGGAATCCCGGCGCCGAGGACGGGCCCGGGGCGAGGGTGAGTCGCGGGCCGACGAAGACGACCTCGCGCAGGGCGAGCGACCGGCGCAGCAGGGCCGTCCAGCTCCAGCGGACCTTCACGATCTGAACCGTGAGGAGCGTGCCGTCGGCCGGGCGCCGACCGGCGGCCACCCGGACCTCCCGCAGGTCGAGGCGCCCCTGGAGGGGGCGCAGCGTGAGGCCGGCCGCGCGGACCTCGCGGTCGAGGGCCTCGCTGAGAAGCGTCTCGACCCGACGGAGGACGTGGTTCTGGAGTGTGGGAATGGAGCTCAGGACGAAGAGCGTCAGGGCGGAGGCGAGGAGGACGAGGAGTAACGCCCAGCGCGCGCGACGTGAGGACGTGCCCCCGGTCCGGAGGATCCGCATGGGCTAGCTCGGGGTGGCGTCCGGCTTGCCTGCCCGGGCACCCGGGTCGCGGCGTTCGATCTTCAGGCGGGCGATGCGCCGGCCGTCCATGTCCACGATGGTCAGGCGCCAGTCCTCGAAGGTCACGATCTCGCCCCCCCGCGGCATCCGCTGGAGCTGGGCCAGGACGAATCCCGCCAGGGTCTCGTACTCGGCCGACTCCGGGAACGGAAGCTGGTACTGATCCGCCAGGTCGTGGATGCTGATGGAGGCGTCCGCCAGGTAGCTCCCGTCCCGCAGCCGCTGCACGGGCCGCTCCTCCCGATCCGTCTCATCCTGGATCTCCCCGACGATCTCCTCGATGAGGTCCTCGATGGTGACGAGCCCATCCACCCCGCCGTACTCGTCCACGACCAGGGCCATGGGCATGCGCCGGCGCTGCATGATCTTCAAGAGGTGGCTCACCTGCGCGGTCTCCGGCGAGAAGAAGGCGGGGCGGAGGATGTCCGTGAGGACGATGGGCTTCTTTTCCGCCAGGAGCCGGAACAGATCCTTGTCGTAGAGGATCCCGAGGACGTCGTCGAGCGCGGCCCGGTAGACGGGGTACCGCGACTTCCCCGTCTCGATAATGAAGGCCAGCACCTGCTCCACCGGGGTGTCCACGTCGATGGCCTGGATGCGGGGCCGGGGGATCATGACGTCCTTGACCGAGGCCTCGGTGAATTCGAAGACGCTGTGGATCAGCTCCTGCTCGGTCTGGTCGAAGACCCCCTGGGCCCGCCCCTCCTGGACCATGTGCTTCACCTCCTCCTCGGAGACGAAGGCGCGCTCGGGGCGGCCCTTCTGCCCCAGCAGGCGGAGGATGGTACGGTTCGAGGCGGTGAGCAGGCGCACCAGCGGCGCGGTGGCCCGGGCCAGCCAGTCGATCGGCCCGGCCGCCCACAAGGCCAACGGCACCGCATGGCGGAGGGCCAGGGACTTCGGGAACAGCTCGCCCAGGATCAGGGTGGTGTAAGCGATCGCCACTACCGTGAGTGCCAAGGCGAGCGGCTCCGCGATGGAGGCGAGGAGGGGGACCGGGATCGAGCGGAGTAAGGGCGCGAGCGCCCGCAGCGCCGCCGCGCCGCCGACGGCCGAGGCCAGCGTGCCCACGAAGGTGACGCCGATCTGCACGGTGGCCAGGAAGCGGTCCGGGTCCTCCTGCAGGAAAGCCACGCGGCGGGCGCGGGGATCCCCCGCTGCGGTGAGTTGCTGGATGCGACTCTTCCGGGCCGAGATCAGGGCGATCTCCGCGCCGGCGAAGAAGCCGTTCACCAGGATGAGGATCCCGATGAGGAGCGCCTCCAGCCAGAGCCTGGAGCCGACCGATCCGTCCATGCCTCGCTCCTTCGCGCCGTCCGTCGGCTACGGGCGATCCTGCTCGAGGAGGCGCTGGCGCAGCACCTGGGGGATGCTGATGCCGCCCGAGAGGATGATCTGGATGCCCTGGGGGACCGTGAGACGCGTGAGGATGATGTCCTCCTGCCGGACGAGGAAAACGTCCCCGATGTAGAGATGGTTGGTGGGCACGTAGACGGCCATCAGCGGCTCGGTCTCACCGTTCACCCGCTGGAGGGCCACCGCCCCGGTGAGGAAGCCGAAGCAGTAGGTTCCCCTTCCCCCGCGGGGGATCACCACGAACTCCTTGAAGGCCACGTGGTTGTCCGGCGAGAAGGCGTGCACCAGTTGCTTCACTCCCGAGTAGATGCTGCGGAACATGGGGATGCGGTACAGCAGGCTGTCCAGCCAGGTCAGCATTCGCCGGCCGACCACGTTGGTGGCGAAGATCCCCATGAGGAGGACCAGCAGGATGGCGACCAAGAGCCCCAGGCCGGGAACCCGGAAGGGAAGCGTGTCCGAGATCAGGGGACCGAGCAGGCGGTCCACGAACGTGAACAGCTCCCAGAAGACCCACACGGGGACCGCGATGGGGACGATGACCAGGAGGCCGGTGATGAAGGTAATCTGGATATGATGG
Source organism: Methylomirabilia bacterium (assembly GCA_041489335.1). Classification (GTDB taxonomy): domain Bacteria; phylum Methylomirabilota; class Methylomirabilia; order Methylomirabilales; family 2-02-FULL-66-22; genus 2-02-FULL-66-22. The sequence goes on along the minus strand of JBGPQZ010000047.1, from coordinate 11,659 downwards.
CGAATACGGCTCATTACCGGACCAAAGGCTACGGGTTAAGGGCGCATGGACTCAAGGCACATGGTAGATGGCGAAGCCGGAATACGCAATGAGCCATCCGCCATGCGCGATGCGCTCCGCGCGTCAGGGCCAATACGCGGGATCCGTTGCGAGTGACTCTTCCAGTGGCTTGAGGCGCGCGCGGATGTCCTCGGTGCGAAGATGGAGCCGGGCGGCCACCGCCAGGATCGCGGTGATCAGGACGTACGGCCCCTCATGGGCATCGCGCAACCGGTCCACCAGTGCGGGCACCCGCGTGTGCATGACCCGGAATATCCGATCCTGCAGTGCCCGTTCGGGCAGGCTGAGCTCGAGGCGCGTGCCGATCTGCAGGAGTTCGAGGAGGTCCTGCCAGTCGGAGGCCGCCGTGCCGTCGGCGATGGCGTCGAGGCGCTGGAGCAGGGTCTGTCCGAAGCGCGCCGAGGTCGCGGAGAGGTCCAGGCAGAGCCCGAGGTGGCGCGCGCGGTCCGCCAGATCCAACAGGTTGGCGTAGGCCGGCGGCGTGACCACGCCCGCCAGCCGCTCCAGGCCCTCGGTGAACCGCCGCGACCACTCGGTCTCCAGGGCCGCCTGGACCACGGCAGGCAGGCGCATCCCGGCCTCCGCCATGGCCTCGGCGGCCGGCTGGACGTGCTGGGCCAGTTCTGCCGTCGTCTGTGCCAGCTCGGTCTCGGTGGCGGCCAGGAACTCCTTGAGGACGGCCTGGCGCTCGTCCGGCAGGAGGTGCCGCATGCCGAGGAGCCGCGCCGCGTTCCGCCCCGCCCAGGCCGTCACGTCGGATCCCGGCTGCCCCATGGCCTGCCTGGCCTCCTCCACGAAGCGGGGCCAGGCCTCGGGGGTGGGCCAGGGCGCGATGCCGGCCAGGAGACCGAACGGGCCCTCCTTGCGGCAGGCGCCCGCCAGGTGGACCACCTCGCCCGTGACCTCGGAGGTGGCGACCACGCCGGCCAGGACCAACCTCTCGTCCCGTTGGATCCGCTCGGGGCGGAGCGCCCACCGATAGCGGACCTGCGGGCGGAGCTCGCGGCCCAGGATCCCCTCCAGGAGCAGGCGAGCCACCGCGGCCTCCGGGGCGACGCGGGACGGGCGGACCTGGCGCTCCCAGAGGTGCCGGCCGTGCTTGTGCGCCGTGAGGTTGCTCCGGGCGCGGACGAGGTCCTCCAGGAGGACGGCCTCGAGGTCCAGCGGGGCGAACGGGGCCGCCAGCTCGATGGCCCGGGCGGCGTAGCGGAGGTTCTGTACCGTCTCGATCCCCGAGACGTCCGAGAAGAACCAGCCACAGCTCGTGAACATGAGCATGGCCTGGTGCTGCATCTCCAAGAGGCACAGGGCCTCGGCCCGCTCCTCCGTCATGAGGGCGCGTGCCTGGTGGCGACCGAAGAAGTCGTTGCGCGCAGCCTCGCTCCGGTCCAAGAGGAGATCGATGTAGGCATCGCGCGCGGCCCACGGATCGGTGAGCAGGGGGGCCGCCTCCTCCTCGAAGATCGCCGCCAGGGCATCCCGCAGACGGTCCAGCCCCTGGCGCAGCGGCCGGCGCCACGCCTGGCTCCAGCCGGCGCCGCCGCCCGTGCTGCAGCCGCAGTCCTCTTGCCAGCGCCCCACCCCGTGGGCGCAGCTCCAGGCACTCGCGGGGAGAAGCTCCACCTCCCACTCCGGCCGGTGGGTCGCGAGGTATGCCGCCGGGTTCGTGACCTGCAAGGCTCGCCGCGGTGCCTCGTGGGCGAACAGGGTGGCGAGGCACATGTCCCCGAACCGCTCGTGATGGCCGTAGGACTCCCCGTCCGTGGCGATCAGGACCAGCGGGTCGACCGCGTCGCCGGCGACCTCGGCGATCCGGTCGGCGAGGAGGCCGGCGTCCCGCAGATAGTGCTGGAAGCTGATCCCGCGCGAGAGGGGGGCGTGGTAGAAGCAGATGTCGATACCTGCATCTCCCTGCGGACGTCCCTCCGCGTCCCGCAGGATCCAGCGGTACGGCCGCCGGGGATCCAGCTCGGCCTCGGCGGGGGTCCGCCACGTCGCCTCGCCCAGGGGACGCCAGCGCGCCGCCTGGGACGGCGAGAGGATGAGGTAGCGCATGCCGGCCCGGGTGAGGAGCGCGAGGGTGGCGGCGTCCACCGCGGTCTCGGGCAGCCAGAGGGATTCCGGCCGGCGGCCGAAGCGGACCTCGAACTCGCGGATGGACCAGCCGATCTGGGTCCAGCGATCCCGCTGCGTCGCCAACGGCAGGATCATGTGGTTGTACGCCTGCGCGATGGCGTTGCCGTGCCCCAGGCGGGAGACGCTCTTCCGGTCCGCCTCCACCAGCGCCGCCAGCACGTCGGGGGCCGCCTCGGCCATCCACGACAAGAGCGTCGGGCCGAAGTTCCAGCTCATCCGCTCGTAGTTGTTGGTGATGTCCTGGACGTACCCCTGCTCGTCCAGGACCCGCGAGCGGGCGTTGGGGGCATAGCACTCGTCCGTGATCCGGGCGTTCCAGTCATGGAAGGGGGCGGCGCTCTCCTGACGCTCGATGGCCCCCGTCCAGGGATTCTCGCGGGGCGGCTGATAGAAGTGGCCGTGGATCACCAGGTGAATGGGCATCCAAGCATCCTCTCAATGGCCAATGACCAATGTCCAATGACCAATGTACAACCGGTCGTGCGGACTTACATCGTACTGGAGAGCCCGGGTGCCGTCAAGGCGACCCAGGCCGGGAAAGCCACGGTGAGACCCTGCCGCAGGCTCTGCCGCGCCTCCCGCGCGCCGCGCCGAAGACCGGCGAGCGATCGGCGGTGCCCGCGCGGACCGAGGATCGCCGCGAGGAGGCCGCGCCAGCGAAGGTCGCCGCTGGGCGTCGTGCAGCCCGCGAGGAACTCGGGGAGCGCATCGCCGACGGGATCCAGGATGGCCTTGAGCGCGAACACCGGAATGCCGAGATCCCGGGTGGCGGCGAGGACGCCGGCCGCCTCCATGTCCACCACGACCGCCCCGGTCTCCCGATGGGCCGCCCGCTTCGCCTCCGGTGTCCGGAGCGGCGCGCGGACCGTGATGAGGGTGCCAGTGTGTGCCCGGAGCCCCACCGCCCGGAGTGCGGCGGCCACTGGCGCCCCCGCGTCCATCGGCGCCTCGCGTGCGCCGGGGGCCTCGGGCAGGATCGCCGTCGGGCACACGAGGTCGCCGCGGCCCAGCAGGTCGGTGAGCCCCCCGGCGAACCCCAGCGACCAGGCCCCCATGAGCTCGAAGCGGCGGGAGACGCGGAGGACCGCGTCGCGTGCCGAGACAAAGCCGATGCCGGCCTGAACCAGGATCACGTCCCGCTCGGCCAACCGGCCGTAGACGATGGGATGACCACCCAGTCGGTCACGCCGGGCCGCCCGGAGGCAGGGCTGGAGGACCCGTCGCTCTTCGGCGAGGGCCACCACCAAGGCGGTGGCAGGAGTCATGTCGTCCTCGCGTTCGTCGCGGAGCCTCGGGCGCGATTCACCGCGCAGGCTCGGCGCGCCGGAGGGGGGTGACGGGCGCACGGCCACCGGCCTCGCGGGCGAGCAGCCGGCGGTACAGGCCGAGCGCCCAGACGGGGAAGTAGGCCGCGTAGCCGTGGTAGCGGAGATAGAAGACCCGGGGGAAACCGGTCCCCGTGAATTCCGCCTCGCTCCAGACCCCGTCGGGTCCCTGGCTGTCGAGCAGGAACTGGATGCCCCGCGCCACCGCATTGTGGGCCGCCTCGCCGGCGTGAAGGAGAGCCAGGAGGGCCCAGGACGTCTGGGAGGCGGTACTCTTGCCCATGCCGGCCGTGCGCGGATCCTGGTAGGTATAGCAGGACTCCCCCCAGCCCCCGTCCGGGTTCTGTCGGCGGAGGAGCCAACTCACCGCCTTCTGGATGTACGGCTGCTCCATGTCCTCGCCGATGGCGCGAAGTCCCGCCAGGACCGACCAGGTGCCGTAGAGGTAGTTCACGCCCCAGCGCCCGTACCACGAGCCGTCCGGCCGCTGCCGGGCCGTGGCGAAGGCGATGGCTTGGGCCGCGGCCGGCTCGTCCGGGCGGAAGCCCAGGTAGCCCAGCGCCTCGAGGACGCGACCGGCCAGGTCCTCGGTGCTGGGATCCATCAGGGCGCCGTGATCGGCGAAGGGGATGAGGTTGAAGACCAGCCGATTGTTGTCCTTGTCGTAGGCTCCCCAGCCTCCGTCGCTTCCCTGCAGGGCGAGCACCCAGTTCAGGCCGCGCGCCACGGCCATGGTCTTGGCCTCTTCGTCCGGGAGCCGGATCTTCCGCAGGGCCATCAGGACCGCCGCCGAGTCGTCCACGTCGGGGTAGTACTCGTTCTCGAACTGGAACGGCCAGCCCCCGGGCAACGTGTCGGGCGCCTTGAGGTGCCAGTCGCCTGGGCAGCGCGTCTGGCACGAGAGCAGCCACGTCCCCGCCCGCACCAGGGCGGGATGGTCGGGGGGAAGGCCCGCGTCGAACAGGGCGTTGATGGTCAAGGCCGTATCCCAGATCGGCGACAGGCATGGCTGGACACGTAGCGTCTCGTCCGACTCCAGGCGGAGGGCCTCGATGGCGCGGAGACCCTTCTGCAGCATGGGGTGGTCAAGGGGGTACCCCAGGCAGCTCAGGGCGACCACGGCGTTGGCCATGGCGGGGAAGATGCCGCCCAGGCCGCCTTCGCCCTGCATGCGCTCCACCATCCAGCGCTCCGCGGCCCGGACGGCGCGCTGCCGGAAGGGCCGGGGCCCGAACCCATCATAGAAGTGGAGGAGACGGTCCAGGAGCAGGAAGAAGTTGCGCCAGGTGAAGAGCTGCGGATCCCGGGGAAGCGAGAGATCCGCTTGATCCCGGGACACCAGGTAGAGCTCGTCCAGCCGGGCGCCGGCGGGCACGGGCCGGACCGGCCGGTGGGCGAAGATGATCAGGAGCGGGACCAGGACCGTCCGGGACCAGTACGAGATCTCGTGGAGGTTGAAGTAGGAGCAGCGGGGGAGCAGGGCGATCTCCACCGGCATGCACGGGATCCCCTTCCAGTTGTACTCGCCGAAGAGGGCCAGCAGGATCTTGGTGAAGACGTTGACCCGGGTGATGCCGCCCAGCTCGCGCACGCGCCGGCTGGCGGCGAGCAGTCGTGGGTCGGTCGCCGGGACGCCCGCCAGCTTCAGCGCAAAGTAGGCCTTGACGGTGGCGCTCAGGTTGGCCGGCCCGTTGGCGTAGATCGGCCAGCCGCCGTCAGATTGCTGCAGGCCGAAGAGGTGGCGGGCCGCCTTGGCTTCCGCCGCGGGATCGGCGATCCCCAGCCAGCGCCGGAGCAGCAGGTACTCCGAGGTGATGGTGGCGTCGGCCTCCAACTCGTGCTCCCAGAAGCCGCCGGGATCCTGCCGGGCGAGGAGCGCCTCCACGCCGCGCTGGACGGCCGCCTCCAAGGCGGCCGGTACCAGCGACGCGGCTTGCGGTCGGGCGCTGCGCAGCGGACGAGGATTCATGGGGTCTCCCATGTCAGGCGAGATTCCACCGGAGCATCTCCCAGAGGTCCTTCCAGCTCTTGCCGACCTCGCGGACCACGGTCGGCTCGAACCCGCTGTGCATCATGCAGTTGGAGCAGCGGGGATCGCGCCGATGCTCGTACCTCTCCCAGTCGGTCGTCCGCATCAACGCCTCATAGGTCGGGTAGTGGCCGTCCGTGATCAGGTAGCAGGGCCCCTTCCAGCCCTGAGGGTTGTAGGTCGGGTTTCCCCACGGCGAGCAGAGGAGATCCCGCTCCCCCTTGAGGAAGCGGAGGTACATGGGGGTGCTCAGGATCCGGTACCGCTTGGCCAGCTCCCAGACGTGCTGGAACTTGGCGTGGATCTCCTGCTTCTCGAGGAAGATATCGTGGTTCCGGAGGACCGAGTACTCGTAGGCGGGGGTGACCAGGAAGCCGTCCACCCCGACGGCCGTGAGCTCGGCGAAGAGCTGCTCGATCTCCTCCATCTGCGTCTCTTTGTAGATGGTGGTGTTGGTCACCACCCGGAAGCCCTGGGCCTTGGCCAGCTTGATCATTCGGATGTCGATCTGGTAGAGCCCCTTTCGGGAGCGGACCAGGTCGTGGGTCGGCTCCAGGCCGTCCATGGAGAGGTTGAGGGTGAGGTATGGGCTCGGCTTCCAGCGGGGCAGCCACTTGTCCAGCTTGATCCCGTTGGTGCAGAGGTAGGTGAACTTCTTGCGCCGGAGGAGCTCGTTGACGAGCTCCCCGATGGGGGGGTAGATGGTCGGCTCCCCCCCGCAGATCGAGACGACGGGGGCCCCGCACTCTTCGACGGCTTTCAGGCAGGTCTCCAGGGGCAGCATGTCCTTGATCGTCCCCTCGAACTCCCGGATCTTGCCACAGCCCTCACAGGCCAGGTTGCAGAGGTGCGTCGGCTCCAGCATCAGGACGAGGGGGAAGCGCTTTCGCCCCCGCAGGGCGTTCTGGAGCATGTGGGCGGTCAGGCGGAGCTGGAGTTGAATGGGAAACTTCATGCTATGTGAGCCCTTTCCCCCCGCGAGCGTTCTCGGAACGCCCCCGGGGCCGAGAGGACCATCGCCGTCCAGGCGAGGATCGGCACGCTAAGTCCCAGGCTGGCGATCAGCAGTCCCCATTCCCGCAGGGCGCCGGTGATCGCCAGGTTGAAGGTCAGGACGAAAAAATACAAGCCCGGGCAGAGGAGCGCCCTGCCACGGAGCCGGACCGTCGGGCGTTCAGGTTGCCGCCGCTCCCAGGCGCGGTACAGGGCCGTCGCCGCGACGCCTACCACGCCCCAGCCGACGAAATTCGCCAGCGGGACCCCGAAGTAGAGCCCGGGCTCGGGGTACCCGTAGATCTGGCCCAGAAACCACCGGTCGCCCCGCAGGGCCACCGGGTCGATCACCACGTCGAGCAAGACGAAGAGAGCCGCCGTCACGCCGAGGTGCGGCCACGGCGCCGGCCGCGGCCATGCCTGGCAAGTCAGGCGTGTCCCGGCGGGTGGCTTCCCCAGGAGGGTCCAGGTCAGTCCGTAGCTCGCCACCAGGAGGAACGGGAACGAGAGCGAGTCGAAGAACGGCACGCCCGCGATCCACAATTCCCGATCCGCCGTCCGCGGCAGATAATAATACCACCCGAATGGGATGCCTGTCCGGATAGAACTCGCCTCGGCCGCGAAGGCCACGACCCACGTGATCAGGGTGAAGGCACACGTCCGCCGCCACCCCAGGAAGGCGCTGGCTCCCAGGAGGTGCACGGCCAGGAAGGCAAACACGTAGGGCCGGAGCACGAGACTGCCGAAGAGCAGCCGCAAGATATCAGGCATGGTTGCTTGGGCCGGGCGTTGGTCGGCGGATCATCTGCCGGGGGCGTACCCGTGCGCCCGAAACCACGCCACGGCCCGGGCCAGGGCATCCTCGACCGGCGACTGCGGGAGACCCAGATCCCGCACGGCCTTCCGGCTGTCGAAGAACATGCGCTTCTGCGCCATCCGGACGGCGTCCACGGCCACCAGGGGCGGCCGCCCCGTCACGTGGTCCGCGATCCACTCGGAGATCCGAGCCAGGGGCAGGATCAAACCGGCGGACACCTTCAGGCGGGGCGGCCGAATCCCCGCGATCCGGCCCAGGCAGTCGAAGATCTCGCGGAGCGTCAGGTTCGTCCCACCCAGGATGTACCGCTCGCCCACCCGTCCCCGCTCGGCGGCCAGGAGGTGCCCGGCGGCCACGTCCTCCACGTCCACCAGGTTCAGCCCGGTGTCCAGATAGGCCCACATCTTGCCTCGCAGGAAGTCCACGATCATCTGTCCGGTGGGGGTCGGCTTCACGTCCCCGGGGCCGACGGGGGTGCTGGGATTCACGATGGTGACCGGCAGCCCCTGGCGGGCGAAATCACGCGCCACCTTCTCGGCGAGAAACTTGGATCGCTTGTAGTCTCCCGCCATGTCGGCCAGGGAGACCGGCGTCTCCTCGGTGCCGGGGCTCCCGTCGGAAGGGATACCCAGGGCCCCCACGGTGCTGGTGTAGACCACGCGCGCGACGCCGGCCTCGCCGGCCGCTCGCAGGATCCGACGGGTGCCTTCCACGTTCACGTCGTAGAACAGGCCGCGATCCCGCGCCCACAGGCTATACAAGGCCGCGACATGGAAGAGGGTTCGGCAGCCGGTGAGGCACCGCTGAAGGGAGGCGGGATCCGCGAGGTCCCCGTCCACGACCTCGACGGGGAGGGCCGTGATCAGCCGCCGGTCACTCGTCGGGCGTGCCAGCACCCGGACGCGATGGCTCCGCGCCAGCGCGGAGCGGACGACCGCCGCTCCGACAAATCCCGTTCCGCCTGTGACCACCGTCACGTCGCCCATAGACGCCTCAACGGCACGGGGGACTATGGATCCTGACCCGCCTCGAGGGCGCCCCGGGCCATCGCCAACGCGTTGTTGTTTCTAGCATAGGCGGCGGGAAAAATCAAACGAGCCTCTCGACCGGCGGCCTCGACCGGCGGCCGGTGCGGGCCCGATTCCGTGCAAAGTGGTTGACAGATTCCGGGGTGCAATGGTATGGAATGTCAAGCAATTCGGTTCCACGTGCCATGCCCGCTCACATCCTGGAGGGTGACGATGCCAATTGATGAAACCTCGGTCAAGGTTCGAGTGGTCACGTTCGCGGGGGCGCTCGTCGGGAAGATGAGCAAGCCGAAGGGCATCCGCACGCTGGACGCCTTGAATCTCAAGGGGGACTTCTTCGCCCTGACCGACGCCGTACCCGAAGGCGAGACGCAGGCCCGGCCCAGCTTCCTGGCCATCAACAAGCACCAGGTGATCTCGCTGGAGGAGCTCCTGCAGTAGCTCCCGCGGTCGCCCCTGCCGGCATCGCGGGTCTCACCTCTCTGCAAACCCGGAGCGGTTCGAACCCACCCCGAACCGCTCGTAGCCCTTTCTCCTACCCCCACGTCCGGAGTCGATCGGTCTGCGATCCCTCTCGGCGCTCGGCTCTATGTTCTTCGGGGAGTTCTGCTTGCCTTTCCTCGCCGGCCGATCGGTCCGATCTTCGCAGACTCTCCGATCCCTGCACCAATAGTCAGCGAGCGTTCGGCAAGGGGACGGGAGTGCAGAGGACACTTGCGGAGGAAGGGGGCCGGGCGCGACGTCGCGCCCGGAGCCGCGGTAGGGTGGATCAGGCGGCAGGGTTGTCCTCTTCGGCCTGAAGGACGGCGTTGGCGATGTCGAGGGGGCCCTTGCCGCGGAGCTGCAGGAGGCCGTGGAGGACGTCGGCCATGGTGATGAGGCCGACGGGTTCGCCGGCCTCGACCACAGGGAGGGCGTCGAGTTCGTAGCCGAGGAGGAGGAGCCCGGCGTCACCGTCGGAACGTCGCGGCTCATCCAGTCTGCGACTCGAATAATCTACCATGGAGACACGAAGGAAACAGCGGAGACGCGGACCACGGAAGCGGCACGGGTGGGAAAAACGACACGCCGCCTGCCTCGCGACGGAGGCAGGCGGCGTGTCGTTGAAACGGAGCTAGTTGCCCTGGATCACGAAGTGCCCCCGGCGATTCCACTTCCACGCGCTCTCGTCGTGGCCGAGGACGAAGGGGCGCTCCTTGCCGTAGCTGATGGTGGAGACCCGATCCGCGGCGATGCCGGCGGCGATGAGATAATCCTTCACCGCCTTGGCGCGGCGCTCACCCAGGCCGAGGTTGTACTCGGCGGTTCCGCGCTCGTCGCAGTGGCCCTCGACCAGGGCCTTGGCCCCCGCGTTTGCCTTCAGCCAACCCACGTTCTCGTTGAGGACGGCCTTCTGATCATCCCGGATGTTGGACTTATCGTAATCAAAGAAGAGGTCCTTGAGGGGGGACGGACCAGGGACTGCCGGCTGGGCTGCAGCAGTCGGGGCACTCGGCTGCACCGGGGCCTCCGTCGGGGCGGACGGCCGGGTCACCGGGGTCTCGCCTGCGCGGGGCGCCGGGGCGGCGGGCGCCGGGGCAGCCGGGGCAGTGGCAGCGGCTGGGCCGACGGCCCCCGGGGTCGCCTGCATGACCTCAGGTCGCTTGGGGCACCCGAAGAGGGCGACGGATCCCACCAGGAGACCCACCATGAAAAACATCCGTGTGCTGAACCGAACTCGCATCATACTCCTCCTTTCCCGATCGTGAGAAGGAATTGAATCCGCGGCGCGTGCCAACCGTCGATGAAATCGTGCAGGCTGACCTGCGCGCAAGCATATGTGTAGGCGCCCATCAGTTCAAGAAAAAAAATGCAATGGTCCTGCCGGAGGGCGCAAACCGGAGACCATGACGGTCAGGCAGTCGTTCGCCCACCTCCTTGGGAGGCTCCGGCCCCTCCCCGGGCTCCATTCGTGCGGGCGCGCGCCCGGGACGCGCCGTAACGGGCGACGATCCCAGCGGCGAAGGCGTTGACCGGGCGCTTGAGGGTCAGGGCAGGCCCCCGGCGACCGCGCACCAGCATCTCGAACGAGAGCGTTCCCGCCACGAACCCCGCGATGGCGCAGGCCAGATCCCGGGCGTCCCCCGGGCTCAGGTCCCGGGGTCCCAGGAGGCGCCGGCACTCTTCCGCCAGGAATTCCACGTAGCGACGGTATTCCTGCCGGAGCCGGTGCCGGGCCGCCGGCTGCAGGATGAGGAGCCCCCGCACCTGGTGCAGAAGGATGACGAGGTCCTGACGGCGCGCCAGAACCTGGACCTGTCCCCGAATCAGCGCCGCCACCCGAGCAGCCGGCGTCCCGTCGGTGGCAGGCATGGCATGCCCCGCGGCGATCATCTCATCGAAGCCGTGCCGCACTAAGTGGAACACGAGGTCGTCTTTCGAGGGGAAGTGGGCGTAGAACGTGCCCTTGCCGATGTCCGCCGCCTCGGTGATGTGCTCGATCGTGGTGTCGTAGAGACCGCGCTGGGCGATGACGACCAGTCCGGCCCGCACCAGGCTTTCGAAGCTGCGGGCGCGTCGGCGATTCGTGCGGCTTTCCTTCGAGGCCACGGACGCCACGGGAAACCCTCTCCGGTTGATTGGTCGTATCTGACCAATTGGTCGGGCACGACTCGCGGAACAATAGCAAACGGCCGGCGGGCTGGCAAGGGAAAAGTGGGTCCTGTCCGCCTCCCGGACACGTGGGCCCGGCCGCTCCGGCCGCGGCCGCCCGAGGGGCGCCGCAGATTTGTGCGGGCGCTCCCCATGTCGGAAATGGTATGATAAGTGGCCGGTGCCCCAGGACCCGGCCGCGGGTCCGGACGGGGTCTGGGGCGATTCCATGACGATTTCGACGGCGCACGGGAACCCGTGGCCATTCCAGGGAGTCTCATAGATGCAGGAGGGCACGCCGGGGGTCCCGCAGGTCGACGTGGCGAATGACGACCGCCGGCTCGTGGAACGCGCGCGGACCGGGGACGCCCGGGCCTTCGAAGCCCTGGTCCGCCGCTACGAACGGTGGGTCTTCACGCTGGCCCTGCGCATGGTGGGGGACCGCGCGGAGGCCGAGGACATCGCGCAGGAGGTCTTCCTCAAGGCGTACCGCGGGCTCGAGGGGTTCCGGGGGGCGTCCCGCTTCTCGACGTGGCTGTACAGCATTGCCAGCCACCACTGCCTGAGCGCCCTCGCGAGCCGGTCGCGGACGGCGACCAGCTTGTCTTTCGGCGGTCGATCTGGCGCGGGGGGGGAGGAT
>JBGPQZ010000046.1:0-14421 GCA_041489335.1 Methylomirabilia bacterium | reverse complement strand
CGTTCAGCGACGGCTGGCTGAACTGCTGCAGGAGGCGCGTGAACTCCAGCTCCCGGAAGAGCGAAAGGAGGGCCGCGGTGTCGGGTTCGCAGCGGCGGAGCGCCTCCACCTCCCAAGGGAGGGGCAGGTCCGTTCGGATCGTGGCCAGCCGCTTGCACAGCCGCGCCTGCTCCGCATGCGCCTGCAGGGCCGCCTGCAGCTTGGGCCGCTCCACCTCCGTCAGGCGGTCGAGGACGCTCTCGAGGCTCCCAAAACGCTGCAGGAGGTCGCGCGCCGTCTTTGCGCCGATCCCCGGGACCCCCGGAAGGTTGTCGCTGCTGTCCCCCATGAGGGCCAGCAGGTCCGGCATGCACTCCGGGGGAACCCCGTAGCGACTCACCACCTCCGCCGGGCCGGTGGTCTGCTGCTTCTGCGTGTCCCGGACCACGATCCGCTCCCCGACGATCTGCAGCAGATCCTTGTCGCTCGTCACCACGCGCACGACGTAGCCCCGGCTCGCGGCCCGCACGGCCATGGTGGCCAGGATGTCATCGGCCTCCTCGCCGGGCACCATCAGGATGGGCACCCGCATGGCCCCGAGGAGGCGATGCACGCAGGGGATCTGCTGGATCAGGCTGTCCGGCGTGGCGGGCCGCTGGGCCTTGTATTCCGGGAACTCGCGATGGCGCGCGGTCAGCTCGGGGCCGTCGAAGGCCACGGCCACCGCCTGCGGCTCCTCATCCCGGAGCAGCCGGAGGAGCATGGTGGTGAAGCCCAGGACCGCGTGCGTCGGCAGGCCCCGCGAGTTGCTGAGCGGGGGCAGTGCGAAGAAGGCCCGGTACAGGGAGGCGCTTCCGTCCACCAGGACCAGACACGGCGATTCGGGCATCGCGAAATTCCTTTTCACGGAAAAAGGCGCCCGAGACGGATCAAGAGTTTCCCCCTGCCAACGGCGGGCCCCACGGAAACCTCGCAGCACTTCTTGGCGTGCTTGGCGTGCTTGGCGTGAGAACGGCAACGTGTGGGTTCATTTGTCATTCGCGCCATCCGTGCGCGCGGCGGGCAGCCGGACGAACACCGATGTCCCGTCCCCGTGTCCGGTCTCCAGGGAGAGCGCCCCGCCGTGCGCCTCCACGATGGCGCGCACCAGGGCCAGGCCTAGCCCCAGGCCGCCCGCGGGGCGGGCCGGCCCCATGTCGCCCTGGCTGAACGGCAGGAAGAGGTGCGGCACCCGCGCGGCGGGGACCTCGCCCCGCGTGTTCGTGACGCCGACCGTGAGGCCGCCGTCCTCCCCCCGCACCTCGATCCGGACGGCTCCGCCCGGCTCGTTGAACTTCACCGCATTCTCCAGGAGGTTGAAGAAGGCCAGCCGCAGACGCTCGCCATCCCCCTGCATTGGCGGAAGGCTCGTCGGAATCGCCAGGGAGAGCGTCAGGCCGCGCGCCGCGCATTCCGGGGTCAGCTCGGTGGCCACCGCCCGCAGGAGCGCCCCGGGATCGACGGCGAGGCGCGCCCGGATGCCCTCCCCTCGCTCGCACTGGATGAAGGCCAACAGGTTGGCGATGAGGCGCTCCAGCCGGATGGCACTCAACCGGATGGCGGCGAGGCTCTCCTGCTGGACGGGTGCGACGGCGCCACACTGGCCCGCGAGCAGGAGGTCCAGCCAGCCCTGCATGATGGTCAGCGGCGTCCGGAATTCATGGCTGACCGCGGAGAGGAGGTTCAACTTGACCTGGTCCAGCTCCCGCAGGCGGCGGTTGAGGTCGCTGAGCTGGAGGTTCTCCTGCCGGAGCCGCTGCTGTTCCAGGCCGCGGGCCACCACGTGGAAGATGGCCGGCAGCGTGAAGGGCTTGACCACGTAGTCGTACGCCCCACCCTTGAGCGCCTGGACGGCCGACTCCACCGTCGCCCCCGCCGTCATCAGGATGACGACCATTGCCGGGCAGCGCTCACGGACCTGTTCCAGCAGGCCGAGGCCGTCCGTGCCCGGCATCACGAGATCGGTGAGCAGGACGTCGAAGGGGATCCCGGCCAGCCGCTCCAGCGCTGCCTCGGCCGACCGTGCGCCCGCCACCCGATACCCTTGGGTGAGGAAGGCGGCTGTCAGAGATTCCAGCAGCCCCTCTTCATCGTCCACGATCAGGATGCTCGACATGTCCGACACGTCCCGTACGTGCGTCCCAGGCCTCGCGCCCGATCAGACCGGCTCCCGGACGGCCAGATCCCCGAGGAGGGCCTGCACGAGCGCCACGGCCACCAGGGCCGCCGTCTCCGCCCGGAGCAGCCGTGGTCCCAGCCAGACCAGCCGCGCGCCGCGCGACGTCACCCGGGCGACCTCGTCCGGGCTGAGCCCACCCTCCCCGCCCACGAGCAGCGTGAGCGCGGCCATCGGCTGAAGCTCTCGGCAGACCTCCGCGAGCGGCGCGATCCCGGGCCCGGCGTGGCACGCCAGGAGGGGCGTTCCCGCCGCGTGCTGCCGGAGCCATTCCGCCAGCGAGCAGGGGGCGGCAAGCATCGGCAGGTCCCGCCGACCGCATTGCTCGGCCGCCTCACAGGCGATGCGCGCCCAGCGCTGTGTCCGCCCCGTGGCGCGCCGCACGCTCCGCTCCGCCTCCACCGGCACGATCCGGGTGACCCCCAGCTCCGTGGCCTTTTCGACGATGAGGTCCATGGCGGCGCCGCGCGGGATGACCTGGGCCAGCGTGAGGGGGAGTCGGGGCGGGGAGGCGCGGCCCACCTCCCGCCCGAGGCGCGCGGTGACCCGGCGGGGCGTCGCGTCCGTGAGGCGGGCCGTCCACTCGCGCCCCGTCCCGTCCAGGACCGCAACCTGATCGCCCACGGCGAGACGCAGGACCCGGGCGATCTGGTGCGCCTGGTCGCGCCCGAACTCCACGACCCCGCCCTGGATCGCCTCGGCGGGAACGAAGAATCGTCGATGGTGGATGTGCGTCATGGGAGCGCACCGGGGCAGCGGCCGCCCTCAGCCCGGATTCTTCACCGCAAAGTTCGCCTGCCTGCGCCGCATGCGTCGCGGCAGGCAGGCCAAGACCACCAAGAAAGACCACCCATTCCGTATCCCAGGGACGTGTATCTCTTCGCGTGCTTTGCGGTCGTTGCGGTGAGTTCCCCGGGCTCATTCGAAGAGGGACTTCACCTTCTCCCAGAAGCCCTGAACCAGCGGGCCGCCCGCGCCGCCCTCCAGGCGGGCGAACTGCTCCAGCAGATCGCGCTGCTTGGCGGTCAGGTGCGACGGAACCTCCACGAAGATCCGGGCCAGCAGATCTCCGTGGCCGTAGCCGCGCATGTTGGGGAAGCCCTTCCCCTTCAGCCGGAACTCGGCCCCCGTTTGCGTCCCGGCCGGGATCTTGAGCGTGGCCCGCCCCGTGATGGTCGGGATCTCGATCTGCGCCCCGAGGGCCGCCTGGGTGAAGCCCACGGGAATTTCGCAGTCGATGTCGTCCCCGTGGCGAGAAAAGAGGGGGTGCCCCTTCACGGCGATGACGATGTACAGATCGCCCGGCGGGCCGCCGCGCACGCCGGCCTCCCCCTCGCCCTGCAGCTTCAGTCGCGTCCCGGTCTCCACGCCGGCGGGGACCTTGATCGTGAGGGTCCGCTCGGCCTTGGTCTGCCCCACCCCCCGGCACGCCGGGCAGGGATGCTCGACGACGCGGCCCTCGCCCCGGCAGCGACCGCAGGTCTGGCTGACCGTCAGGAACCCCTGCGAGAAGCGCACCTGCCCGCTGCCCCGGCAGGTCTTGCAGACCACCGGCTGCGATCCGGGCCTGGCCCCGCTGCCCCCACAGGTCCCGCAGGTCTCCAGGCGGGGGACGACGATCTCCTTCTCGACCCCCGTGGCCGCCTCCTCGAAGCGGACCTCCAGGTTGTAGCGGAGGTCCGCGCCGCGATGGGCCGCGCTCCGCGCCGACCGGCCGGCCCGGCCGCCGAAGAACCCCTCGAAGATGTCGTCGAAGATGCGGCCGAAGCCGGCGTCGAAGTCGCCGAATCCCTCCGCCCCGCGGCCGAGGCCGGCCACCTCGTACCGGTCGTAGGTCCCGCGTTTCTCGGCGTCCCCCAAGACCGCGTAGGCCTCGCCGATCTCCTTGAAGCGCTCCTCGGCCGCCTTGTCCCCGGGGTTCTTGTCGGGGTGATGGAGCTGGGCGAGCTTCCGGAAGGCCTTCTTGATCTCCTCGGGGCCGGCCCCCGGCGAGACCCCGAGGATCTCGTAGTAATCGCGCCGCGGCGTCACGCCCGTCCACCCTCATCCGCCATGCCCGCCCCCGGCGGGCCGGACGCGGCACGCGAGATCCGTACCATGGCGGCGCGCAGGACCCGCCCCTCGAGGCGGTAGCCCCTCTGGATCTCCTCCACCACCAGATTCTCCTGTCCGTCCCGCGACTCGACCTGGGCCACGGCCTGGTGGAAGCCCGGATCGAACGGCTGCCCCAGGGCCTCGATGGGCTCGACCCCGAACTTCTCCAGGGTGGAGCGGAAGAGCCGGACGACCATCTCGATCCCTTCCAAGAGCGGCGTGGATGCGGCCTCGGCCCGCGCCGCGCTCACCGCCCGCTCCAGATTGTCCAGGATCGGAAGGAACTCGAGGAGCAGCTCCTCGTTGGCGAATTTGACGAACTCCGCCCTCTCCCGCGCCATCCGGCGCTTGTAGTTCTCGAACTCCGCCTGCAGGCGCAAGAGCCGGTCCTGCAGTCGCTCCAACTCCTTGGTCGTGACCGCCAACGCCTCTTCGGCCGCACCGGCGGCCGGTGCGGCGGCTGGCGCCTCCACCGGGAGCGGTTCCTGGGCGGCCTGCGCCGCGGACAGAATGGGTGTGGTCTCGGTCTCAGGATGTTGGTCCACGGCTCCCTACAGACAGAACGGGAGGGCTGCGCACGCCCTCCCGCCCATGTGAAATTCGGCCGGTTATGCCGCCTGCTCCGTCAGGGACCGGGTCAGCAGGTTGGCGGTCGTCTCGACCAGCGCCAGTCCCCGCCCGTAATCCATCCGGGTCGGCCCCAGGACCCCGACGACGCCGAGCACCTGATCCCGCCGGCGATAGGGGGAGGCGATCACGGAGAGTCCCTGGATCTCCTCCAGCGCGATCTCCTGCCCGATGAGGATTCTGAGATCCCCGCCCCGCAGGCACTCGTTCAGGAGTATCACCAGCTTCGATTTTTCCTCGAAGGCGACAAACAGCGCCTTCATCTTGCGGATGTCCGCGAACTCGGGCTGATCGGCCATCTGGGCGGCCCCCGCCACGTACACGTCGGCCTCGGTCTCGCCCTCCAGGGCCTTCACCCCCAAGCTGAGGGCCTGGGTCAGCATCCGATCGTAGAGCGCCTTCTCCGCGGCCATCTCCGCGACCAGAAGATCGCGCACCTCGGCCAGGGTGCGGCCGCGCATCAGGTCGGTCAGGTACCGGGCCATGCGCTCCAGGTCCTCCTGCCCCAGGGGCTCGTCCACCGGAACCGTCTTGTGGTGCACCAAGCCGGTATCGGACAGCAGGATCACCAGGACGCGGTCGCGCCCTAACGCCACGAACTCCACGCGCTGAAACCGGCTCTCGGTGAGGCGCGGGGCCAGCGCGATGGCCACGTACGGGGAGAGGGCCGACAGGAGCTTCCCGACCTCCTTCAGGAGTTCGTCCACGTCGGTCTTGGACGGGGTTACGTGCTGCTCGATCTGCTCGACCTCCGCCGGCGTCAGGGAAATCCGATCCATGAGGGCGTCCACATAGATCCGGTAGCCCTTGTCGGTGGGCACCCGACCCGCCGAGGTATGCGGCTGGGCCACGTACCCCCACTCCTCCAGGTCGGCCATGGTCGTGCGAATCGTGGCGGGGCTCAAGGAGAAGCCGTACTTCCGCGAGATGATCCGGGATCCCACCGGCTCCGCCGTGCGGATGTAATCCTGCACGATGGCCCGCAGCACCCCTTGATGTCGGACATTCAACATGCGAAGAACCTCACCGGCTTGGCACTCTCCTGGCGAGAGTGCTAACCTGTCGTCACTATAGACAAGCGACCCAGGATTGTCAAGGCAGCGCACCGCTCGCCGCAATGACCAATGACCAATTTCCAATGCCCAATTACGGCACCGTCGCTGGTCACTCTCCATTGGTCATTCGTCATTGGTCATTCGTCATTGGTCATTGGACGAGGCTGCCGATGCGGCCCCAGCGGATCATGGCGGGATGGGTCAGCACGTGGAGGATGCTGCCGACCGCCGAGACGGTGGGGATCTCGTCGCTTCGCACCGAGAAGTAGATGACGAAGGACTTCCCCTTGACCTTGGCCACGTCCAGAAATCCCCACACCCGGCTGTCCATGCTGTGATCCCGGTTGTCCCCCATCATGAAGAGCGTGTCCGCCGGAATGACGATCGGGCCCAGCCGCCCGCGCTCGCCCACCCGGCCGATCGGCCAGTCAGCGTAGACCGCGTACGGCTCCTGGAGCGGCTTGCCGTTGATGAGCACCTCCTTCCCGCGAATCTCCAGGGTTTCTCCCGGCAGCCCGATCACCCGCTTGATGAAGTCCCGGCTCTCGTCCTGGGGAAACTTGAACACGATGATGTCGCCCCGCTGGATGGGGCGGAAATAGTACAGGAACTTGTTCACCAGGATGTGATCGCCGATCTGCAGCGTCGGCAGCATGGATCCCGACGGGATCTTGAAGGCCTGGACCACGAAGGTCCGGATCACCAGCGCCAGCAGGATGGCGATGATGAGGGCCTCGGCGTATTCGCGGACCACCGACTTGGCCGGTGGCCGCGGCGCCGCCGCCCTCGATGCATCGCCGTTCTTCCCTCGTCTAGTCACGCTCCCTCTTTCCTTGAATGACCAATGGTCATTGGCGTCATTGGTCATTTCTCTTCCACCGTCAGGAGCGCCCTGAAGGCCTCCTGCGGGATCTCGACCCTTCCCACCTGTTTCATGCGCCGTTTCCCCTCGGCCTGCTTGGCCAGGAGCTTCCGCTTGCGTGTGATGTCGCCCCCGTAGCACTTGGCCGTCACGGCCTTCCTGAGGGGCGCGATGCGCTCGCGGGCGATCACCTTGCTGCCGATGGCGGCCTGGACCACCACCTCGAAGAGCTGCCGCGGGATGAGCGCCCGCATCCGCTCGGCCAAGAGGCGCCCGCGCGCCTGCGCCTGGTCGCGGTGCAGGATGAACGAGAGGGCGTCCACCGGCTCGCCGTTCACCAGGAGGTCCAGCTTGATGAGCGGGCTCTCCCGGTATTCGAGGAAGTCGTAGTCGAAGGAGGCGTAGCCGCGGCTCACCGACTTCAGCCGGTCGTAGAAGTCCAGGACGATCTCGTTCAGGGGCAGCTCGTAGGCGATCAGGACCCGCGCGTCCTGCAGATACTCGATCCCCCGATGGACCCCCCGCTTCTCCTGGCACAGGGCGAGGATCGCCCCCACGAACTCGGCGGGCGCCAGGATGGAGGCGGCGATGTACGGCTCTTCGATCTTTTCGATCTCCTGCAGCGGCGGAAGCTTGCTGGGGTTCTCCACGTCCAGCACCGTGCCGTTGGTCCGGGTGGCCCGGTACACGACCGTCGGGGCCGTGGTGAGGAGCGTCAGGTCGAATTCCCGCTCCAGCCGCTCCTGCACGATCTCCAGGTGCAGGAGCCCCAGGAAGCCGCAGCGGAAGCCGAACCCGAGGGCCAGCGACGTCTCGGGGGCGAACGAGAACGAGGCATCGTTGAGCTGCAGCTTCTCCAGCGCCCCCTTCAGGTTGAGGTAGTCCGCGGTCTCCACGGGATAGAGGCCCGCGAAGACCATGGGCCGCACCTCGCGGAAGCCGGGCAGCGGCCGCTGGGTGGGGCGGTCCGCCTCCGTGATGGTGTCCCCCACCCGGCTCTGCCGCACGTCGCGGATCCCGGCGATGATGTAGCCGACCTCGCCGGCCGACAGGCGGTCCACCGGCCGCATGCCTGGCGTGAAGATCCCCACCTGGCCGACCTCGAAGATGTTGCCCGAGGCCATGAGCTGGATGCGCATCCCGGGGGCCACGCTCCCCTCGTAGAGCCGGACGTACACGATCACGCCCTGGTAGCTGTCGAACCCGGAGTCGAAGATCAGGGCCTTGAGCGGTGAATCGGGCGAGCCCGCGGGCGGCGGGATCCGGGCCACGATGGCTTCCAGGATCTCCGTCGTGCCCTCGCCGTGCTTGGCGCTGGCCGCGACGGCCTCGCTGCCGTCCAGGGCGAGAATCTCCTCCAGTTGCGCGCGGACTCTGGCCACGTCGGCGTTGGGCAGGTCGATCTTGTTGATCACCGGGATGATGGCCAGGTTGTTCTGCATCGCCAGGTGGACGTTGGCCAGCGTCTGCGCCTCCACCCCCTGCGACGCGTCCACCACCAAGACGGCCCCCTCGCAGGCCGAGAGACTCCGCGACACCTCGTAGCTGAAGTCCACGTGCCCCGGCGTGTCGATGAGGTTCAACTGGTACTCCCGGCCGTCCTGGGCGCGGTAGAGGAGGCGCACGGCCTTGGCCTTGATGGTGATCCCCCGCTCGCGCTCCAGGTCCATGCTGTCCAGGACCTGCTCGGACATCTGGCGCGCGGCGAGCGTCCCCGTCACTTCCAGCAGGCGGTCCGCCAGCGTGGACTTGCCGTGATCGATGTGGGCGATGATGGAGAAGTTTCTGATGTGTTTCATGATGCGGTCAATTCAACCTTCGGCCAAGGGCCGATGCAATCTAAAACCGACAACGGACAACTGACACCCGGTCATTGGAGCACTGCGGAACGTCACGGATGCCGGCCCTTGGCAGTGAGGATGAATATGCCGCCGCCCAGGCGTTACCAGTCGCGCTCGCGGACGAAGTCCACCAGGTGGTGGAGGGTGCGGCAGGCAGGGGAGTCGGGGACGCCATGCAGCTCGGCGCGCGCCCGCC
This sequence comes from Methylomirabilia bacterium, assembly GCA_041489335.1. GTDB lineage: Bacteria > Methylomirabilota > Methylomirabilia > Methylomirabilales > 2-02-FULL-66-22 > 2-02-FULL-66-22. The sequence goes on along the minus strand of JBGPQZ010000046.1, from coordinate 5,552 downwards.
CCAGGTACAGGTCAACCAGGCGCATCGTGGCCTCGACACCGCCGGACCGATCCACCAGGTCCCGCAGCAGGGCCAGATCCTCCTCGCCCAGTTCCTCGCGACGGGCCAACTCTTCCAGGGCCAGCCGATCCTCGTGGCTCCCGCTGCGCACGAGGTGTATCACGGGATACGTGATCTTCCCCTCGCGGAAGTCATTTCCCACCGGCTTGCCCAGGCGCTCCTCGCGGGCGCTGTAATCCAGGGCGTCGTCCACCAACTGGAACCCGATCCCGAGATTGAGGCCGAAGGCCGTCAGGGCGTCCACCAGCGGATCGGGGGCGTCCGCCACCAGCGCCCCCGCGCGACAGGCGGCCGACATCAGGGCCGCCGTCTTGCCCGTGACGATGCGCAGGTAATCCGCCTCGCTGATGGTGAGGTCGCGCAGCATCTGCAGTTGCAGGACCTCGGCCTCGGCCATGGCCACGGTCGCGTCCGCGAAGGAGCGCAGGACACGCCGATCCGTGTCGTTCACCAAGGCCTGCACCGCCCGCGAATACAGGAAATCGCCCACCAGGACCGAGACGTCCGGGCCCCAGCGGGCCATGGCCGACGGGCGGCCCCGCCGCGTGGGCGACCGGTCCACGATGTCGTCGTGCAGCAGGCTGGCCGCGTGCATCACCTCGGCCGCCGAGGCCAGCGTGATGCTCCGCTCGCGCGCTTCGGCCCCGCAGGCCTGGGCCGAGAGGAGGAGCAGCGCCGGACGGATCCGCTTGCCGCCGGAGGCGAGCGCGTACTGCGCCACCGCGCTGAGCAGCCCCATGCCGTCGCTCACCGACGCGTGCAGGCGCTCCTCCACCTCCAGGAGCTCCCCGGCAATGATGGCAAACAGCCCGTTGTGCACGGCCAGGCGGCTCATGGACTCAAGCGACTCCGCGCGGTCTCCGGCGCCCCGTAGACTGCATACCCTCCGCGCGCTGCCCAACGGGATAGCCCCGGCACCCGGTCCAACTGGGAAGCCAAGGCAGCTCGCGTGATGATCACGACCGGACGGCCGGTATTCGCCAAGCCTTGGAGGGATTCGAGCGCACCCGGGGAGCCGGCACCCATGGGGATCACAGTCCGACCGGCATAGAATACTATGCTTGGCGCATTCAGTCCATAGACCACCAGCGGATCCCCCGGCCCGAGAACCTGACGGGCCCGCTCCGAGAAGTCGCGCAGGGGCGCCTGCAGGATTCGATGGGCCCCGGGTGCGACGAAGGACCCCGCGGCGAGGATCAGACACGCCATCATCGCCGCGAGCACGGCCGGCCGCGCCGGCCCCCTCGCCAGGAGGCCGGCGGCCGTCCCGATGCCAACCAGGGCGGCCAGGGCGAAGGCGAGAACGGTCGGGGCGGGCACGCCGTCGAGGACGCCGCGCGCCGCCGGCCGCAGCCGGTCGAACAGGAAGGGGATCAGCGCAAACCCGATCGCGAGCAGCGCCCCGACGAGGCCGATGATCCACGGCGCCAGTCGAGCGAGGCAAGACTGGATTCTCGCCTCATCAATGGAAAATTTTCCATTTTCAATTCCGCAGGCGCCGACCAAGAGCGCCATCGCCGGGAAGGCGGGGAACAGGTAGCTGGGCAGCTTCGTGCCGGCGGCGGAAAAGAACAGGAACAGGCCGAGGAGCCAGCAGGCGCAGATCACGAGCGCGCGATCCGCCGGCCGTTCGGCGCGTCGCGCCCGCGCGGTTCGCCACGCGGCCCACAGGGCGGCGGGCAGGAACCCGCTCCACGGGAAGAAGCCGACCAGGATGACCGGGAGATAGTACCAGAGCGGGCCGGCATGGCTGGACACGACGCCCGTGTAGCGGGTCACGTGGTGCTTCAGGATGAAGCCTTCGACGAAGGCCCAGCCGTTGGCGTTCCAGACCAGCACGTACCACGGGGCGGCCAGCGCGAGGAACAGCACCGGCCCCTCCCAGGGAATCAGGCGCCGGAGGCCGGACCGGAACTCGCGGAGGATCAAGAGCGCGGGGCCCAGGGCCAGCGCCGGGATCACGAGGCCGACCGGGCCCTTCACCAGGACGGCCAGGGCCATCGCCCCCCAGCCGGCCCGCGCCCACCACCGGCCGGCCTTCCCCTTCACCCTGGCCTCTCCCCCACTGGTGGGGGAGAGGAGCGGTAGGGGCTGAGTTGAACTCTCCAGCGCAGCCAGAAACGAGAGGACGGCCGCCGTCACGAAGAGCGTGAGGAGCATGTCCGTGACGGCGGCGCGTGCGAGGAGCGCGGTGAGCGCGCTGGTGGCGAAGGCCAGGCCGGCCCAGAGATCCGCCGGCGGGCCGAACCAGCGCCGCGCGGCGAGGCAGAGCATCAGCGTCAGGCCCACGGCGGACAGCGCCGACCAGCAGCGGACGGCGAACTCCGTCACCCCGAAGATGCGATAGCTGGCGATGATCAGCCAGTAGAAGAGGACCGGCTTGTCGAAGCGGGGATTGCCGTTGAAGGTGGGCGTGACCCAGTCCCCCCGCTCCATCATCTCGCGCGCCGCCTGGGCGTAGGCCGGCTCGTCCGCATCGAACAGCCCGGGCGCCCCCAGGCGCACGAAGAACAACACGCCCGCCAGCAGGCAAAGCAAGAGGAGGACCGTAGCGTGATTCTTCATGTCGCGTTCCCGAGTCCCTCCCCAGCTCCCCGGCTATTCTCTGGACCCAAAGAGAGGCATTCCATTGCTCATTTTGTCTTGTGCAATGTGTCGGAGCACGCGTCCCGCACCATGAACCGCTGGGTGCGCGCCAGTTGGGGGCCGAGGGCGACGGGGACGAGTGCCACGTCCTTTTCCGGCTCTTCGAACACATACTGGTAGAACAGGTCGAAGCGGACCTCGGAGCCGGTAGGCTGGAGGATGATCCGGAACGGCGACGTTTGGTTGGTTCCCAGCATGAAATTCGGGACGGCGCCGCTGGCCGACGACACCTCCCGGTCCCGCGCATCCAAGCCCGCCAGCTCGAGTGCCAGGTACCGCACCGGCTGCGCTTCCCCCGGATTGCGCGCGATCCCATCGAGCTGCAGTAGGCCCGACGCGTCCCGGGTGCACTTCCAGTACAGCTCTACGTGGGACGAGGCGACCCGGTGATCGAGCCCGGCCGGCGGATACGGATCGGACCCGGCCCTCAGGAATCCCGGGGCCTGATCGGCGGCGCAGGCGCACAGCGCCGCCACGGCAACGACCAGCACGGCAAATCGACTGCGAAGCATGACCTTCATTCCCCTACCCTACATCACTCAGGACATTTTCCATTGACGGCCGCCGCATGCCCGGCAGCCACCGGTACATCCCCAGTACAACCGTCGTACCCAGCAGCGCCCCCGCCAGGACGTCGGATGGAAAGTGCGAGCCCAGCACGATGCGGGAGACGCCGACCAGGACGGCCAGGCCAAAGAAGGCTTCCGTCCGCCGTGGATACCAGAGCGACAGCAGCGCGGCCAGCGCGAAGGCCGTGGTCGCGTGGCCCGACGGGAACGAGGCCAGCGCGTACGGCGCCGGGAAACACGGGAACTTTGCAAAGAAGCTGCCGGCGGCCACCGCACTCGGCCGGGCCCGGCACAGGAGGTTCTTCAGAACCTGGTCAATCACCCCCGCCCCGGCCACGGCTGCGGCCCCCAGGACTCCGGCCTTCGCCCGTGCCCGGTCGCCAGTATATCGGGCGAAGCCCGCCAGGACCAGCGGAACGCCGATATCGAGAAGCCCGTACCCCAGCCAGGTGGCCCACTGCATCAATCCAAGAATCCACGCGGAGCACCCGGCGCGCAGCAGGTCGCCAATCGCCTGATCTGCCGACATCGTCAGCGGGAGGCACACGAGCCCCACGGCCAGCACGAGCTTCCAGCGCTGCGCCGCAATCGCCGTCTGTCCCGAAGAATCCGTCACGCCTCACCCCGCGTAGGAACAAGAAGGCCCCAGGGGAGGATCCCCTGGGGCCTTCGAGTCAAGCGGCGAACCGCTTAGAAGCTGTACAGGAACTGCAGCACGTACTCGGCGGCCGTGCTGGCGCCAGCCTTCGGGAACAACCAGGCCAGCTGGCCCTGGATCTTGAAGTTGGTCCAGAGGGTGTAGTCGGCCCGCAGGGAGATCTCGTGCCCGATCCCGCCGGAAGTCTGCAGCTTGTTGTCCTTCCCGGCATAGGCAGGACCGTAGCAGGTGCCGGCGCCCGCATTGGAGCAGTTGCCCAGCTTCTCCACGAAGCCGGCATAGCCGTACGCCGCCTTCAGCCAGAGCTGCTTCACCGGGACGTACTCGATCCAGCCGCCCAGCATATACATGTTGGTCGGCACTTCCTGCGTGAACTCCACCGGGTCGAAATCACCGCCGGAGCCGATCATCTGGAACCCGCCGCCGGCGCCGTTCCAGGAGCCAGCGAAGGACGGGAAGGCCTCGCTGTTACCGCCGTCCCGCTTGTCACCGGTGATATACGCGGCGGCCAGGTTGATCGTCACCGGGCCGACCGGAAACGCCACATGCCCATCCAGGGCCCAACCCTTCGTCGTGATCCGATTCCCGGCCACGTCGACGAACGCTCCAGCAACACCGCCCTCGGCCGAGCCGTAGATCCAGTCGATGTCGTAGGAAGCGATCCCGACTTTACCGGTGGCCGTCAGGCCGAAGTAGTGGCTTTCGGAGAGCTGATCCAGCGGCGGCACGGCGGCCGGGTTGCCGGCCTTATTGACGCCGTAGATGTAGTACATGCCAGGATTGAAGAACGGCGCCAGGGCGGCGTCGACCTTGAACCCGAAGAAGTCGTAGTTGTTGTCCAGCGTGTTCGCGGTCAGGGTCTGGCACGCCCCGCCGGTGGCCGAGGCCGGGCAGGCGACCGTATTCGTGGGCCAACCGCCGTTCGCCCGGTACCAGAACAGATCGTAGCTGATCGGCGCTACGGTCCCGTAGACCTTGATGCCGGCCGCATCGTCGTCAACGATCAAGCCCTTCGGCAGGTACCAGGGCATGATGCCTGCGCGCAGGCGACCGGGAACACCGAACGGCAGCGCGAAGTCCATGTAAGCACTCTTGGTCTCGACGTTGACGCCATCATTACCCATGGAGCCGCCGGCGCCGTTGCCCACCCGCCAACCACCGGGAGCGACCGACACGCCATTGACCGGGCCGCTCGCACCGCCGCCGTTCCCGAACTCGACGTCGCCGATCTCGAAGCGCAACCGCGCCTGGATGTTGCCGTTGTCATCGCTGACATCGAAGATCGGGCGGATGCGGATCTGCACGCCCCGGAGGTTCGAGCCGGTGACGTTGGTGAACATCTGGTTCACGGCATCGTACATCCGGACCCGGTACTCTGCACCGAACTTGAAGTCCACCGCCATGACCGGGGCAGCCATGAGAAGCGTGAGCGCCCCAACGGCCACTACCATCAAAAACTTTCTCATCAGGTTACCCTCCGTTTCAAGCTCGATGGTTGCGATCCCTGTGGACCTTCTGGTAATCCCCTAGAGAAAGCAGCGTGTCTTGTGGCTTCACATCCCCCCTTTGCCGTTCGCAGCGATGACTCGCTGTCGTGCCATGAGTTGAAATTGCGGTTT
>JBGPQZ010000045.1:0-14454 GCA_041489335.1 Methylomirabilia bacterium | reverse complement strand
TGAGGAATTTCACCCAGAGGGGGATGAGGGGCAGATTGAGGATGAGCAGGATCACGTTTCCGATGTAGAGGCTGGCGATGACGCCCCAGGCGACATCCGGACGATTCTTGAAGAGGAGAGGCCCGGGGATGAGCCCGTTCATCATGAAGGCGCCCATCAGGACGGCCACGGAGGGCGAGGCCGGGATCCCGAGCGTGAACAGCGGGATCAGCGCCGCATTGGCGTGGGCGTTGTTCGCCGTCTCGGGTCCGGCGACGCCCTCGATCATCCCGGTGCCGAACTTGTCGGGGGTCTTGGACGATTTTTTCTCGGCCACGTATGCCAGGACGGAGCTGGCGGTCCCGGTCATGCCCGGGATGAGCCCCAGGAGGCTGCCCAGCACCGTGCCGCGGAGGATAGACCACTTGGACGTCCGGATGTCCTCGCGGGTCGGGACGAGCGAGTTCATCTCGGCCTCGTAGACCTTCGGCTCCTCCTGCTCGAGATTTTCCAGGACCTCCGCCACACCGAACAGGCCCATGATCACTGCGATGAAGTTCACGCCGTCCAGGAGCTCTGCCGAGCCAAAGGTGAAGCGGGGAGAGCCCCGCGACGGGTCCATGCCGATCATGCCCAGCATGAGACCGAAGACGCCCACGATGAGCGCCTTGACCATCGATTTCCCCGCCAGTCCCACCACCAGCACGATGCCCAGGGTGGTGAGCGCAAAGAATTCCACCGGGCCGAACCTGAGCGCCAGGCGGGCCAGTGGCATGGCAGCGACCACCAGCCCGCAGGTCGCCACCGTCCCACCGATGAACGAGCCGATGGCGGCAATGGAGAGCGCGGCCCCCGCGCGGCCCTGCTTCGCCATCTGGTAGCCGTCCAGGCACGTGATGGCGGAGGATGCTTCTCCCGGAATGTTCATCAGGACGGAGGTGATGGTCCCGCCGTACTGGGAGCCGTAATAGATCGCCGCCAACATGATGATGGCGCCGGTCGGATCCAGGTGGAAGGTTAAGGGGATCAGGATTGCCGTGCCCGCAGCGGGTCCGATGCCCGGGAGGACCCCGACCACCGTCCCGAAGAGGGAGCCCAGGAACGCATACCAGAGGTTCCAGGGTGTCAGGGCGACGGAGAAGCCCAGCATCAGACCATGGAAGCCGTCCATATTGTCCCTTCTCTTAGAACCCCAGGTTCCTCAGCAATCCGATGGAGGCTTGGGGCAAGACCACGTCCAGCCAGCCGGTGAAGGTACGATACACTCCGAAGCTCAGCCCTACGGCCAAGATCAGAGTCATGTACCAGCTCCGCCCGCCCAGAAAGAGGTATACGAACGCCACGAAGGCGAACATCGTCAGCTGGAACCCGATGACCTCCAGGAGGGCGGCCACGGTGATGAAGGCCGCCACGATGATGATGATCCGGCGGCAGCCGTCCCAGGCAGGGAGGAACCGGGCGGCGGCATCCTTCGCCGACCGCCAAAACGCCGCGAAGAGCCACATCAGGCTGAGGACGCCGAGCAGGAGGCCCAGCCAGATCGGGAAGAAACCGGGTCCCGGCCCCAGCTCCGTGTAATACTCCATCCCCCAGGCCTGCCACATCACGTAGAGCGCCAGCCCGAGGCAGAGCAGCCCTCCTACCTTTTCTGCGCGCTGCATCTGTTCCGCTCCTTATCCACGCAGGGAGTCCAGGACGGCTCCCCTCCACCTGACATCACGCGCCCAGATGCCCCAAGATGCCCGCGGTGAACTCGCGAGTGCCGGCGGTGCCGCCCAGGTCCCGGGTCCTCGGTCCTTCTGCCAGGGCCGCCGCCACCGCCCGCTGGATGGCCTGGCTGGCCTCGAGGGCGGCGGGGTCCTGCCGCTCGCCCGACAACCAGGTCAGGAGCATCGCCGCCGAGAGGATCATGCCGACCGGGTTCGCGATGCTCTTCCCGGCGATGTCGGGGGCCGAGCCGTGACTCGCCTGGGCCATGGCGCGGCCGGTGCCCGCGTTGATGGAGGGAGCCATGCCCAGGCTGCCGGTCAACTCGCCCGTGAGGTCGGACAGGATGTCGCCGAACATGTTGGTCGTCAGGATGACGTCGAAGTCGGCGCCGCGACGCACGAGGTGCGCCGCCATGGCATCGATGTGGTAATCCTCGACGGCCACCCCCGGAAACTCCTTCGCCACGTCGCGGCAGGCCTCCAGGAACAGGCCGTAGGCCTTGCGGATCACATTGGCCTTGTGAACGAGGGCGACCTTCCCCCGGCGTTGTCGGGCCAGCCTGAAGGCCGTCCGGGCGATCCGCTCCGAGGCGTGTCGCGTGATCTTGCCCAGCATCACCGCCACGTCTGGGGTGGCCAGGACTTCGCCGATACCCCACGCCATGTTGCGGTCCGTGTAGAACCCCTCGGTGTTCTCCCGGACCACGACCAGGTCCATCTTCGGCGACAGGGCGGGCAAGCCGGGGTAGGCGCGGGCGGGCCGGATGTTCGCGTACAGGTCGAAGCGGTGCCGCAACTGGCCGCTGGGGTTGAGCTTTTCTCGTTCCGCCGGCGGGTAGGAGACCGAATCGTGCGGGCCCATGATCCAGGCGTCGCACTTCTCGAGCGCTTCGACCGTGGATTCCGGCAGGGATGTCCCGGATTTCCGGATCGCGTCCCAACCCATGGGGAGCGGCACCCACTCGAAGCGGAGGCGACTGTCCCGTTGCTGCACCGCTTCCAGCACGCGAAGCGTGGCTTCGACGATCTCGGGGCCGATCCCGTCGCCAGTCAGTACACCCAGTCGGTACGCCGTCATGCTGCCCTCCACACCGCTCGAGATTCCCCGGCATCATAGGAGCGGTCAAAAGTGAGCGTCAAGCCGCATCGGACGACACGGTCGGGATGTCACGGAATTGTATGAGTCTCAGTAGGGCTGGGACCGCGGATACACCACGTGGCCGGCGACGGTCACCCGGATGGAGAAGAGGCTCTTGCCCGAGACGATGTAGAGGGTCTTGAGGTCCGGCCCGCCGAAGGCCAGGTTCGTGATGGAGTCCTCAGGCACCGGGATGCGCCCCAGCACCTCGCCCTTCGGAGTCACCACGTAGACGCCCGCCGGCACCTCGGCGGTTTCGTTGGCGTGGCGCGGCTGCGAGACGCCCGCCGCGATCCAAAGGTTCCCCTCCACGTCCGTCCGGATCCCGTCCCCGCCCCGGCCGGGCGCGAAGTCGTACACCAGCCGCTGCCCCGACGGGACACCTTCGGGACTCAGGCCGAAGGCCCAGATCTTTCGGTTGCCGCCCGGGCCGGGGTTGCTGTCTACCACATAGAGTGTCCGATTGTCCGGCGAGATGGTGATCCCGTTGGGCTTCTGGATGGCGGGCTGCGACAGGATCCGCGTCACGCGGCCTTCCGGGTCCAGTCGGTAGACCGCCTCGACGTCCAGCTCCAGGTCCGACCGGTCTTCCTTGTAGCGCGGATCGGTGAAGTAGATGCGGCCGGCGTTGTCGATGACCAGGTCGTTGGGGCTGTTGTACCGCTTCCCCTCGTACCGGTCGCTGAGCACTTCCACGGCGCCCGTCCGCATGTCCGTCCGCGTGATCCGCCGCCGGCCGCCGTCCCCGAACTCCGCCCCTTCGCAGGTCACGAGGCGACCAAGAGCGTCGAACATGTTCCCGTTCGCCCGGCCGCTGTCCGCCCGCCAGACGGAGACGGTTCCCTCCGGGGTGCGCTTCATGATCCGGTTGTTCACGATGTCCGAGAAGAAGACGTTCCCTTCCGCATCCACCGCCGGCCCCTCGGTGAAAGCCACGCAGGCGGCTGGCGTCACGGCTGCCTCGGCCACCAATCCAGCGGGCAGGCCCATGGCTATCAGGTTCTTCGACATGTTGGTCAATCCTCCCTGGATAATGCGGATCGTGGATTTCGGAATCGGACCAAGGCCTTCCCCAATCCGCAATCCGCAATCGCTAGCTGCCTCCTGCCTCCTGCTTTCTGCCTACTGGCCCTTCGAACGGCAGCAGGACCGTAAACGTGCTCCCCTGACCCTCGCCGGGAGACGTGGCCCAGATCCGGCCACCGTGCAACTCGACAAGCCGCTTGGCCAAGGCCAGGCCGAGGCCGGTGCCTTCGTGGTGTTTCGTCATGGCAGGCTCGAGCTGGACGAATTCCTGGAAGAGGCGAGGCATGTCTTCCGGCTTGATCCCCATGCCCGTGTCGGCCACCGAAAGCTCCAACCAGGAGCTTTCGATTGCCGATTGCCGATTGCGGATTGCCGATTGCGGAGGCGATGGGAGGATTTCCGATTTGGGATTTGCGATTTGCGATTGGGGTTCCGAATCCCCGCTCTTCAAATCGCAAATCGGCAATCGAAAATCGCAAATCTGCCGGGCGGTGACGCGCACGGCGCCGCCCGGCGCAGTGAACTTGACGGCGTTGCTCAAGAGGTTGAAACAGATCTGCCTGAAGCGCATCGGGTCGGCCGAGAGGGGCGGCAGGCCCGGGGCGATGTTCACCGTCAGCGCCTGACTCTTCTTGACGGCAACCTCGCGCACCAGGGTCACGACCTCTTCGAGGACGGGCTCCACCTCGAAGGACTCGTACTGCAGCGTGAGCTTTTCGGCCTCCACCTTGGTGAGGTCCAGGATGTCGGTGACGATATTCAGGAGGTGCTTGCCGCTGGTATGGATGTTGGTGACGAAGCGCGCCTGCCGCTCGCTCAGAGGACCGAAGCTTAGCCCTTGCAGCAGCTCGGAGAAGCCGATCACCGAGTTCAGGGGGGTGCGCAGCTCGTGGGACATGTTGGCCAGGAAATCAGACTTGGCGGCCGAGGCGGCCTCGGCCTGGCGCACGGCCTCCTCCAGATCTCGGGTGCGCTCTTGGACTCGAACCTCCAGGTCGCCGGCGTGACGTTGGACCTCTTCGTAGAGCCGGGCGTTCTCGATCGCGATGGCGGCCTGGGCGGCGAACAGGCCGAGGAGATGACGGTCCTCCTCCGTGAAGGGTGCCTGGGCCGCCTCACGGGCGATGTTGATGACGCCGACCAGCCGGTCGTGATAGAGGAGCGGCTCGGCCAGGACGGCCGTGTGGGTGGTCCCCTGCAGGAGGGAGGGGGCGGCGTACGGGGAATTCCGGAAGTCGTTGACGATCATGCCCTCGCGCCGCAGGGCGGCCGTGCCCGCAACCCCCTCCCCCAGCCGGAGGGGTACAATCGCGCGGTCCGCATCGCCCCCCGTCCACGCCCTGGCGACGAGGAGCTGCGTCTTCTCGTCCCAGAGCCGGATCATGTTCCTCCCTGCCCCCACGAGCTCCAGGGCTCGCTCCGCGATGAGGCGCAGGAGGGTCGTCAGGTCGAGCTCCCGGGTGATCTCTGTCGTGACGGCGCGGACGGCCTCGATTTGTGCTCGCCGCTTCTCCGCCGAGGCATAGAGCCGGGCGTTCTCGATCGCGATGGCCGCCTGCGTGGCGAAGAGGGTCAGGGTCTCGCGGTCCCGTTCCGTGAACGGGCGGCCATTCTCCCCGTTGTTGAGTGTGACGACACCGACCAGCCGGTTCTGATACAAGAGGGGCTCGGCCACGACGGCGCGGATGTCCGCATGCTCTGTGAAGAAGGGACTGTGAAAGGGAGACGTGGGGTAGTCGTTGACGATCAGCCCCTCCCGCCGTTCGGCGACGGTGCCCGTGATCCCTTCCCCGGGATGGATGCGCGCGTCCCGTATCCAGTCGCCGAAGCCGGACCATGCCCGCGGCACGAGCACATGCGCCGGCTCCTCCCACAGGTACACGGCCCCTGATGCAGCGCCGACCAGCTCGGCCGTCCGTTGAATGATGAGATTGAGGAGTCGCGACAGATCCAGTTCACGCGTGACCTCCTCACTGATGGCCCGGACTGCCTCCAGGTGACGGCACCGTTCCTGTTCCTGTTGCAGGAGGCGGGCGTTCTCGATGGCGATGGCGGCCTGCGCGGCGAAGAGAGCGAGTGTCTCGCGATCCCGCTCCGTGAAGCGCCGGCCGGGCTCCTGATGGCTCACGACGATGCCGCCCAGGAGCCGCTCCTGGTAGAGAAGGGGCTCGGCCATGACGGCGGTGATCGCGGTCCGATCCAGGACGAGCGGGTGCGTGTACGGGGAGGCCCGGTAGTCGTTCACCATCAGGCCCTCCCGCCGTTGGGCCGCCACCCCGACCACCCCTTCACCTAGCCGAAACGGGAGATCCCAGCGCCACTCGCCAAAGCCGTGGGCCGCATGGGGGATCAGCGACTGGGCCGCCTCGTCCCAGAGAAACACCGCCCCCGAGACGGCGCCGACCAGGCCGGCCGCCCGGCGATGGATGAGATCCAGGAGGAGCGTGAGGTCCAACTCCCGGGTGATCTCCGCTGTGACGGCCCGTACCCCTTCAAGCTGCCGGGTTTGCTCGGCCAAGGCGGCTTCCGCCCGTTTCCGCTCCTCCAGGACCGCGGCCAGGGTCAGGGCCGTAAGTAGGGCGACCCCCAGGAAGGCCTGCAGCCAGAGGATGTGATCTGCCAGATGCATTCCCCCAGGGGGAACGCCGTTCGATCCGCGAGTACTGCTCCACGCGGCCACCAACGCCAGCACCAGACCGGCGGTCGCGTTCCCTCGCGGCCCGAAGCGCAAGGCGGCCCAGAGGAGGAAGGGGATCACCAGGTAATCGAACTGGTGGCCCATAGAGACGTTCGAGAATACGCACCACGCACCCGCCGTCATGCCGACGAGCAGGAGCGTGAATTCGGGCAGCCCGGATGGCGCGTGCGGCTCGCCCCCGGCCTCCCGGCCCGCGACCCAGGTGAGAATGACCGGCGCGAACACCAGCACACCCAGCGCATCCCCGCTCCACCAGACCCGCCAGACGCGCCAGAGGGAGTCGCCGCCGTACGCGGCCAGGACCGTCGCGCTCCCGATCGTCGCGCCGAGCGTGGTGCTCAGCCCGGCCGAGAGCACCGCCAGCCCCAGCACCTCTTTCGCAGAAGCCAGCGCCGGCCGCTCCCCGACAAACCGGCGGACCAGCCAGGCTCCGACCAGGGCCTCCAAGCCGTTGCCGACGGTAAAGAGGACACTCGCCCAGAGGGGTCGTCCGTGTAGGAGGTCGAAGGCGATGTTCGCGGGAAACGCCGCCAGGAGAAAGGCGGGCCAGGCGCGGAGATCGCTGAGGAGAAGGACGGCGACGAACAGCCCGGCGGGGGGCCAGAAGGTGGCTACGTTGCTGGGCTGAAACGAGAGGACGTTCCCCAGTTCGGCGCCGGCAAAATAGACCAGGCCGAACAACCCCGCACGGGTCCAGGGCGGCAGGCCGGCCAGGAATCCCCACACGGCACAGGACCTCACGGCATTTCCAACATCGGACAGAACTTTTCCGTCCGCAGAGCAGCCAGCGTGCGGCGTCGAAGGGTGAAGGCTATGTATCGCATAGTCCGCCGGTTGTCAAGGTTTCCGCCAGGGCGATGTCCGGGCTCGATGGTTTTCAGCAGGCAGGGGGCAGGAAGAATGGGGAGGAGGGATCACACGTCGGACTCGAGCGGGAGCAGGCGGATCGCATTCACGGCCACCTGCTCGCAGACCTTGGCGCAGAGCGAGCAGCCGATGCACTCGTCCTCGCGAATGCGAACGGGATCCATCGGCCATTGGTCGTTGGTCGCTGCCGTGGGTTCGATGCAGTCCACCAGGCAGTAGTCCACGCAGGCGTTACAGCCCGTGCAGTTCTCCTCGACGACCGCCACCAGGCGCGCCCGGCCGGGCGCCGGCATGATGGCCGACGTGCTCGAGGGGCGAGGATCCGCGGCCATCGGCATCAGAGCAGGCCGAGCTGGAGGCGCGCGGCCTCGGTCATCCGGTCGGGCTCCCACGGGGGGTCGAAGACGACCTCGACCCTGGCATCGCTCACGCCGGGGATCGACCGCACCTTGGCCTCGACCAGAGAGGGCAGCTCGGCGGCAGACGGGCAGTTGGGCGACGTGAGCGTCATTCGGATCTCGACGGATCCTGAAGGATCCGCCTGCACGGCGTAGATCAGCCCCAACTCGTAGATGTTGACCGGAATCTCCGGGTCATAGCAGGTCTTGATCGCTTCGATGACCTGCTGTTCGATGGCCTTGGGATCAACGGCGATGCCGCCCATGGGTGCTCCTTTGTGGATCAGTGGATCAGTGGATCGGGAGCCCCTCTCCCTGCTCTTCCTGATCCACCGATTCACCAGTCCACTGATCCCCTCCCTCATTCCGTGGAGACGGCCTTCTCGGCCCCCTCCAGTGCCGCGCGCATAGTGTGCCACGGTAAGGAGGCGCACTTGACGCGGACCGGGAATTCGCTCACCCCGCAGAACACGGCGAGCTTGCCCAGCTCCATCGGATCCGGGGTTTCCCCCTCCCCGGTCACCATGTCGTGAAACTTCTGGAACAGCTCCTCGGCCTCGGCCTTGGTCTTGCCCTTCAGCACGGTCGTCATCAGCGACGCGGCGGACTGAGAGATGGCGCAGCCCGCCCCCTGGAAGCTGATGTCCTTGATCACGTCCCCTTCCAGGTGTAGGTAGACGGTGATCTCGTCCCCGCAGAGCGGGTTGTGCCCCTCGGCGTGACAGGTGGCGCAGGGGAGCTTCTGGAAGTTCCGCGGCCGCTTGTAGTGATCCAGGATGACCTGCTGGTAGAGCTCGCGAAGGTCCGACATCAGGCGAACACCTCGATGGCCTTGTGGATGGCCTTGGCCAGGGCATCCAGGTCGGCGCGCGTATTGTAGAGGGCCAAGGAGGCGCGGGCGGTGGCCGGCACGCCGAAGCGCTTCATGACCGGCATGGCGCAGTGGTGGCCCGCCCGGATGGCGACCCCCTCCAGGTCCAGGATCGTGCCGACGTCGTGGGCGTGAATCCCGTCCAGGACGAAGGAGAGGACCCCCGCTTTCTCCTTGGCCGTGCCGATCAGGCGCAGGCCGGGGATGGCCGAGAGGATCTCCGTCCCGTAGGCCAAGAGCTCGGCCTCGTGCACCGCGACTTGGTTGAGGCCGATCCGCTCGACGTACTCGATGGCGGCGGCGAGCCCGATCACCCCGGCGATGTGGGGCGTGCCGGCCTCGAACTTGTGGGGCAGCGCGTTGTAGACCGTCTTCTCGAAGCTCACGGCGCTGATCATGTCCCCGCCGCCCTGGTACGGCGGCATGGCCTCCAAGAGGTCCGCTTTGCCGTACAGCACCCCGATCCCGGTCGGCCCGTACAGCTTGTGGCCCGAGAAGGCGTAGAAGTCGCAGTCCAGTTCGCGGACGTCCACGGGCAGGTGCGGGGCGGCCTGCGCGCCGTCCACCAGCACGGGGATGCCGCGCCGGTGGGCCGATGCGATGATCTCCCGCACCGGATTGACCGTCCCCAGGGCGTTGGAAACGTAGGTCACGGCGACCAGTCGGGTGCGATCCGAGAGCAGCCGCTCGTACTCCTCCATCAGGAGTTCGCCGGCGTCGGTCATGGGGATCACGCGGAGCGCGGCCCCCTTCTCGTCACAGATCATCTGCCACGGGACGATGTTACTGTGGTGCTCCATGGCCGAGATGATGACCTCGTCCCCGGCCCGCAGGAACTTCCGGCCGTAGCTCTGCGCCACCAGGTTGATGCTCTCGGTCGTGCCGCGGGTGAAGATCACCTCGCGATCGTGGGCCGCGTTGAGGAACTGCCGGACCCGGGTACGCCCGCTCTCGTACGACTGGGTCGCCATCTGGCTGAGGAAATGGACCCCGCGGTGGATGTTCGAGTTCTCCTCCAGGTAGTACCGGGTCAGGGCCTCGATCACCGGCTTCGGCTTCTGCGTCGTGGCGGCGTTGTCCAGGTACACCAGCGGCTTGCCGTGGACCTTCGTCCACAGGATGGGGAAATCCTCTCGAATCTTGTCGGCGCCGAAGCCGACCAGACAGTCCTGACAGGGCGGCTCCGAGGCCCGGTGCTCCGCGTGCTTCATCACATGCCCTCCAGCAGGTTCCCCTGCGGCACCCAGCGCGTCACCAGCCCTTCCAGGTAGCGCCGGATCGGCTCGACCTTCATGCGCTGCAGGATTTCCCCGGCGAAGGCGAAGAGGAGCAGGGCCCTGGCCGACGCCTCGGGGATGCCGCGGGCGCGCAGGTAGAAGATCGCATCGTCGTCGATCTGCCCGACGGTCGCCCCGTGGGTGCACTTGACGTCGTCGGCATAGATCTCCAGTTGCGGCTTGGTGTCGATCTGGGCGTCTTCGGACAGGAGTAGGTTCATGTTGGTCTGCTTGGCGTCGGTCTTCTGGGCGTCCTTGTGCACCACGATCCGCCCGTGGAAGACGCCGCGCGACTGGTCGTCCAGGATCCCCTTGTAGAACTGCCGGCTGGCGCAGCGGGGGCTCGCGTGCTCCACCCGCATGTAGTTGTCCATGTGCTGCCGGCCGTTCGCCATGAAGAGGCCGTTGATCAGGCACTCGCCCCCCTCGCCGCCGAGGACGGGGTGGATGTTCCGCCGCGTGAGGGCTCCGCCCATGAGGAACGAGTGGGACGTGAGGTTGCTCGCCCGACCCTGCTGGCCGCGCAGCGTGTTGACGTGGTAGGCGTCGCGGCTCTCCCGCCCGATCAGGTAATGGCTGACCACGCTCCCCTCGCCCGCCACCAGTTCGGTGACGGCGTTGGAGAAGCTGACTCCGCCCGCGAGGGAGACGTAGTCCTCCACGATGGTCGCCTGGCTCTCTTCGCCGGCGAGGATCAGGTTCCGCGGATGGGTCGCCATAGGCTCGCCGCCCGGCACGGAGACGTAGAGGAGGTGGATCGGCTGATCCAGCACCACGCCCCGGGGGATGGCGACGTAGGCTCCGTCCTCCATCAGCGCGGTGTTGAGCGCCGCGAACGCGTCGCGCGACGTATCGGCGTAGCGGCCGAGGTGGGGCTCCAGCGCCTTCCGGTCGCTCGCCAGGGCTTCCGCCAGGCTCTGCACCCGCACCCCCTTGGGGAGTCCGGCGAGCACGGAGAGACCGGGTGCGAAGCGCCCGTTCACGAAGGTGAGGCGCGGGCATGTGAGCCCCGCAAAGGCGAACGGCTCGAGCGCACGGGCAGCCACCTTCGCCACGCCGCCGTCGGCCGGACGGAAGGCGATCGCCGCGATCGGGGCCACGTTGGTGAAGCGCCAGTCCTCGTCCTTCACGGTCGGGAAGCCGAGGGCCGCAAACCGGTCCACCGCCTCGTGCCGGAGCGGGAGGAGCCACCCCTGGCCGTCCGCCCTCCCGGCAGCCTCGACCCGGGCGTACTCTCCGAGCCACCGGGTGACTGCCTGCGTCTTGTCTTGCATCACTATCGTCGCCATCGCCATCATGCCTTTTCCTTGAGGGCCCTCATCTTGGCGCTTCTCGGCGCCCCCAGACGTACCCCACGCAATTGCGTTCGCGTCACGCCGGGACCAGCGCCCCGGCCCGCACCGCCTCTTCCAGGACGGCGTAGCCGTTGGCCTCCAGATCCAGGGCCAGCTCCTTGCCGCCGGACTTGACGATCCGCCCGTCCACCAGCACGTGGACGAAGTCGGGGACGATGTAGCTGAGGAGCCGCTGGTAATGGGTCACGACCAGGATGGCCCGCTCCGGGCTGCGCAGGGCGTTCACTCCGCCGGAGACGATCCTCAGCGCATCAATGTCCAGGCCCGAGTCGGTTTCGTCCAGGATGGCGAGCTTCGGCTGCAGGACCGCCATCTGGAAGATCTCGTTGCGCTTCTTCTCACCCCCCGAGAAGCCCTCGTTCACCGAGCGATTGAGCAGCCGCTCGTCTATCTCCAGGAGCTTCATCTTGGACTTCACCTGGGCCAGGAAGTCCATGGCGTCCAGCTCCTCCTGACCGTGGTACTTGCGGACGGCGTTGACGGCGGCCTTGAGGAAATAGGTGTTGTTCACGCCCGGGATCTCCACCGGGTACTGGAAGGCCAGGAACACCCCCTCGCAGGCCCGCTCCTCGGGCGACATCTCCAGCAGGTTCTTCCCGTAATAACGCACTTCCCCGGCCGTGACCTCGTAGCCATCGCGGCCGGCCAGGACGTGGGCCAGCGTGCTCTTCCCCGAGCCGTTCGGGCCCATGATGGCGTGGACCTCGCCCGGCTTGACGGTCAGGCTGAGCCCCTTCAGGATCTCGCGATTGCCCACCTTCGCGTGCAGATTCTTGATCTCAAGCATCGTCGTTTCCTCTCGTTACTCCTTCTCCGTCCAATTACCCTAGCCGTCGCGGCCGGTGTCGCCCCGAGGCGCCGGGTCCGCGAGGCCCGGCCGGGTCCGGCCCGGAGGCCACCGTTCTGCGGTGGCCGACCCGGAGCAAGGCCGGGCCTGCTTCGACGAGACCCTAGGCGCTGAGGGGTGGCATCGGCCCGGCGGCGGAAGGGGACTCACGCACTACCCGACGCTCCCCTCCAGGCTCACGCTCAGCAGCTTCTGCGCCTCGACGGCGAACTCCATGGGCAGCTCCTTGAAGACCTGCTTGCAGAAGCCCCCTACGATCAGGGAGACCGCATCCTCCTTGGAGATTGCCCGCTGGTTGC
The DNA here is from genome assembly GCA_041489335.1 of Methylomirabilia bacterium. Classification (GTDB taxonomy): domain Bacteria; phylum Methylomirabilota; class Methylomirabilia; order Methylomirabilales; family 2-02-FULL-66-22; genus 2-02-FULL-66-22. The sequence continues at coordinate 1,990 of JBGPQZ010000045.1, read as the reverse complement.
AGTAGAAGATCTGATCCTCGCCGATCTTGGAGGTGGACGCCTCGTGCTCCATCCGGGCCGTGGCGTTTTTCACCTCGATGTAGGGGAAGGTGTGGGCGCCGCACTTGTCCCCGATCAGAAGCGAGTCACACTGGGTGTAGTTGCGCGCGCCCGCGGCGCTCTTCTGGATGCGCACCAGCCCCCGGTAGGCGTTCTGGCCGTGTCCCGCCGAGATACCCTTCGACACGATGGTGCTCTTGGTGTTCTTGCCGAGGTGGATCATCTTGGTGCCGGTGTCGGCCTGCTGGTAGTGGTTCGTCAGGGCCACCGAGTAGAACTCGCCCACCGAGTTCTCCCCCTGCAGGATGCAGCTTGGGTACTTCCAGGTGATGGCCGAGCCGGTCTCCACCTGGGTCCAGGAGATGTGGGAGTTCACGCCCTGACACTTCCCCCGCTTGGTCACAAAGTTGTAGATGCCCCCCTTGCCTTCCTTGTCGCCCGGGTACCAGTTCTGGATCGTGGAGTACTTGATGTGCGCGTTGTCCAGCGCCACCAGCTCGACCACCGCGGCGTGGAGCTGGTTGGTGTCACGAATGGGGGCGGTGCAGCCTTCCAGATAGCTCACGTAGGCCCCCTCGTCCGCCACGATCAGCGTCCGCTCGAACTGCCCCGTGTCCGCGGCGTTGATGCGGAAGTAGGTGGACAGCTCCATCGGGCAGCGCACGCCCTTCGGGATGTAACAGAACGACCCGTCGCTGAAGACCGCCGCATTCAGGGCCGCGAAGAAGTTGTCGGTGTAGGGAACCACCGAGCCCAGGTACTTCTGCACCAGGTCCGGGTGGTTCTGCAGCGCCTCGGAGAAGGAACAGAAGATGATCCCCAGCTCGCCCAGCCTCTCCTTGAAGGTGGTGGCCACCGAGACGCTGTCGAAGACCGCGTCCACGGCCACGCCGCTGAAGCGCTTCCGCTCTTCCAGCGGGATCCCCAGCTTCTCGAAGGTCCGCAGGACCTCGGGGTCCACCTCGTCCAGGCTCTTCAGGACCTTCTTGGGCTTGGGCGCCGAGTAGTAGACGATGTCCTGATAGTCGATGGGCGGGTAGCTGATGTTGGCCCATTTCGGCTCCGCGTCTTCCTTCTGCAGCTTGGCCCAGTACCGGTAGGCCTTGAGGCGCCACTCTCGCATGAACTCGGGTTCCTTCTTCTTGGCCGAGATCAGCCGGATGACGTCCTCGCTCAATCCCTTCGGCAGCGCATCCGCCTCGACGTCGGTGACGAAGCCGTACTTGTACTCCTGGTTGGCGAGGGCCTCGATGGTGCTGGTCGAAGTGCTCATGCTGTCTCCCTTATCCGGTCAGGCTCTATGCAAAGCCAATGAGGTATCGGCGGATTCCGGGTGATCCAATCGTCGTCCACGCTCGCTCGGCGCGGGGCCGGCTCGCGCGATGCTCACCAGGTCCGCGAGAACGGTGCGCGCCTCTTTCCCCGCCACGGCGCCCAGGAAGGCGTAGGGCACGCCCCGCTGGACGAGCGGCCGGGCGTCCACGTCCGACTTCTCGGACACTGCCACGATGGGCAGGCCGGGCGCCAGCTCTCGGATGGCGGAGGCCAGCAGGAGGCCGCCCAGGCCGTGCATCCCCAGGTCCAGGATCACCAGGTCCGAGGACAGGGCCTTGACTGCCCCCAGGAGCTCCATCCCGGACTCGCAGACCGTCAGGCGGTCGCTCTCCGAATCGAAGGCCCTTGAGGCGGCGTCCACGACCGTCCGATTATCCGAACACAGAATGATGTGCATGCCGGTCATCGCTCTCTCTTCGCGCCCACGCATCGCAGCACATCTTATATAGGCAAGCCCCGTACCAGCCTGGACGCGGGTCCTGTCGCCCGGACGAATCCTTCTAACCTGCGAATTCTTCACGGCCCAGCGTGGGACGGACGAGAGGCTGGATTCTGCAGGACCCTCAGCGGGGGTGGGAGTTTCTCCGGGGAGGGTGGGAGTTTCTCCGGGGAACCG
>JBGPQZ010000044.1:0-14611 GCA_041489335.1 Methylomirabilia bacterium | reverse complement strand
TGACGATGAAGGACTTGCCGCCGGTTCACCCCTATGCGGGCGATTGGGCACGTGTGATCTGACGTCGGCCCGAGGAACACGTTCAATTCTGAACCCCACCCCCTTGGCGGGCTTGGCGTCTTGGCGGTTCACGGCCCTTCTCGGATTACGGTTGGGTTGCGCATCCCCGGACCACCACACCGGATACTCGCAGTGGGAGGAGTCGGATGAAAGCTGCAGCGGCGGTAGCCCGCATCCTGAAACAGGAAGGGGTCGAGTGCCTCTTCTGCTTCCCCATCAACCAGGTGATCGACGCCGCCGCGGAGCTGGGGATTCGGCCGATCATGGCCCGGACCGAGCGTGCCGTCGTCGGCATGGCGGACGGGTACGCCCGCGTGACCAACGGCCGGCGCATCGGCGTCTGCGCCATGCAGTATGGCCCCGGCACCGAGAACGCCTTCGGCGGCATCGCGCAGGCCTATTCGGATTCCACCCCCATCCTCTGCCTGCCCGGCGGGGTCCCGGAGGGCCGTACGGGGGTGAGCCCCAACTTCGACGCCGTCCTGAACTTCCAGCAGATCGTGAAGTGGGTGGCCCGCGTCAACCGGGCCGATCGCATCCCGGAATTCATGCGCCGCGCCTTCACGTACCTCAGGACGGGTCGGCTGGGGCCGGTGGCCCTGGAGCTGCCCTGGGATGTGATGCTGGCCGAGCTTCCCGACGGGGCGCTCTCCTACTCGCCGGTCAAGGGCGCCCGGGCCATGGCCGACCCCGGCGACGTGGCGACCGCCGTCAAGGCCATCCTGGCGGCGAAGCTCCCCCTGATCCACGCCGGCCTGGGGATCCTCTACGCCGAGGCGTCGGAGGAGCTCAGAGAGTTCGCCGAGCTGGTCCAGGCCCCGGTCATGACGACGCTCTCCGGCAAGAGCGCCTTCCCCGAGGACCATCCCCTCGCGATCGGCAGCGGCGGCATGGCCTGGCCCCGGGCGATCACGCGCTACCTCACCGACTCCGACCTCGTCTTCGGCGCCGGCAGCAGCCTCTCCATCTCCAGCTTCGCCGCCCCGATCCCCAAGGGGAAGGTGGGGGTGCAGCTCACGGTGGACGACCGCGACCTGAACAAGGACTACCCGGTCCAGCATCTCCTGGTGGGCGACGCCAAGCTCACGTTGCGCCAGATGATCGAGGAGGCGCGGCGTGAGTTGGGGCCGGACGGCCGCCGCGGGGACGATCGGGTCAGCAAGCAGATCAAAGCGATCAGGGACGAATGGCTGGCGGAGTGGATGCCGCGCCTCACCTCCGACGAGGTGCCCATCAACCCCTACCGCGTGGTCTGGGACCTCCAGCAGGCCGTGGAGAAGCAACCTGTCATCGTCACCCACGACGCCGGCAACCCGCGTGACCAGATGACCCCCTTCTGGACCGCGCTTCTGCCCAACAGCTACATCGGCTGGGGCCGGTCCACCCATCTCGGCTACAGCCTCCCCCTGGCCATGGGCGCCAAGGTGGCCCGACCGGATGCGACCGTCCTCCACGTCCTGGGGGACGCGGCCTTCGGGCAGTGCGGCCTGGACCTCGAGACGGCCGTCCGGAACAAGATCGGCATCGTGACCGTCCTGCTGAACAACTCCTGCCTGGGTGGCTACGACAAGCACCTCCCGAACGCGACGCGGCTGTACGGCACGCGCTTCCTCTCGGGGAACTACCGCCAGGTGGCGGAAGGCCTCGGCGCCTACGCCGAGCGAGTGGAGAAGCCGGAAGAGATCATCCCGGCGGCGAGGCGTGCGGTGCGGGTCGCCGCCGAGGGCCGCCCCGCGCTCCTGGAGATCATCACCAAGGAAGAGCCCGTCTTCTCCAAGTAGCGGGCCGCCGGCCAGGCGCACGCACGACCTGGCATTCGGCCACAGCCGGCCCCGCTTCGGTTGATCGTCGGCGCCTTCAGGCCCTCCCGGCGCCAGAGCCGCTTCGCTCGCTTTGCGTTGACCCGTCCCCCCAGATTTGTGCCCAAAATCCCCTTGACACTCGGAGAACGGTCGCAGTAAGGTGCGACCGCTTGCCGTCGCCGGTCGGCAAGGCCAGAGTATTTTGCGGACTCGCGGACTCGCCTGGGGGAACGGATGCGCCCTCTGCCCCGGAACGTGCGTCCTGACCGCCTCGCCGCGTGGGCCAGTGCTCCCCGAGCCCCAAAGAACAAGCCCCGTTCGCCCCTTCACGGATCCAATCATACACCCAACCGACGCGGTGGGTTGTCCACTGCCCCGAAGAGTAGATCCCTATCATCATCTTCGAAAGGAGGGTACGGACATGTTCGCGAGGAGGAAGACGGTGAGATGTCTGTGGATCATCTGTTGCGTGCTTGCCCTGGTCGCCCTGGTTCAGGGCAGAGAGGCTACTGCTGGCACGGTCCTGAAACTGGCCCATGCTCATACTCCCACCGAGTCCATCCTTGGCCCCTCCGCCACATTGTTTGCCGATAATGTCAAGAAGTATACGAATGAAAGCGTGGAGGTTCAGGTCTTCCATTCAGGACAACTCGGTTCCAATGAACGGGAATTGGCCGAGTCGGTGAGGTTGGGCGTGTTGGATATGGCCATCGTCGCTTCGGCCCCAGTGACCGCCTTCTCGCCCAGTCTGACCCTGGTTGACCTTCCGTTCATCTTTGAGAACCACGCCCACGCCATTCGAGTGCTGGACGGACCGATCGGAGACAAGCTCAAGCAGGACCTCGAACCCAAGGGGATCGTGATCCTGGAGTTCTGGAGCGCGGGAATCCGGAACGTATTCAATACGATCAAGCCCATCCGCACTCCGGACGACTTGAAGGGCATGAAGGTCAGGGTGATGCAGACGCCTGTCTACCTCGACACCTTCAAGGCACTGGGGGCATTGCCCGTGGCGATGTCTCCCAACGAGGTGTATTCGGCGCTCCAGATGGGCGTCATCGGGGCGGGTGAGAATGATCCGGCGAGCGTCATGACCTGGAAATGGGTGGAGGTGATCAAGTACTACTCGCTCACCCAGCATGCCTATTGTCCGATGGTCGTGATCATCAATGCCAAGCTGTTCCGTTCATTCCCTAAGGACATTCAGCAGGCCATTCAGAAGGCTGGCAGGGACGGATCCGCCCATCAGCGACCGTACGTTGAAGGCCTCTGGGACAGGGCCCTGAAGAGAATCGAAGAGAAGGGCGTAAAGATAAATCCGGTGGATGATATCAATGCCTTCCGAGAGAGGGTGAAGTCGGTCTATGACAAGTACGATAAGGAACTCGGTGGTAATCTGATCAAGCAGACTTTGGATGCTGGGCGGGTGTCGAAGTGAGTCGATAGAATACGGGGGGCTATCTCCTGATGGGCATACTCGGATGTTGCCGAACCGGTCCGTCAGGAGATAGCCACTCGAAACGGAGGTATCGAGTCAGAGCATGGTACGAAGAATGCTGAGACTGATGCTTGGTAAGGGTATTGATTACATTACGGCCACCCTGCTGGCTGTGATGACAATCCTGGTGTTCATGCAGGTGCTGTTTCGGTATTGGCTTCACCTGCCGCTGGATTGGGGGGAGGAGGTCTCCAGGTACCTCTTCATCTGGAGCGCTATGCTCGGTGCCGCCATAGGGACGAAGAGGAGAGCGCATTTCGGAATCGATTTCCTGGTGAAGACCCTGCCTTCCTCTGTGCAAATGGGCATAGCCATCAGTGTCAACCTGTGCGTTTGTGCTCTGATGGGCCTTGTAGCTGTTCAGGGCACGAAGTTGACCATCATCAACTTCGCCCAGATCTCTCCTACGCTATCCATCCCGATGGGGGTGCCATACGCGGCGATACCTATCTGTGCTCTTCTGATGCTGATCTATACGATTTCTGAAACATGGGCGATCGCCTCGGGCGCGAAGAGAGGGGGGGAAGACTGAAGAATGGCGACCGCTTTGTTCGTCGCATTTGCCGTGTTCGTCGTTCTCAACACCCCGATCTCATTGGCCTTGGGACTCGCGTCATTGGTGGGGCTGATGTACAAGGGCGGGATGCCATTCATCCTGGTGCCCCAAAAACTGTTTACAGGAATCGACTCGTTTGCCTTGCTCGCCGTCCCCTTGTTTATTCTTGCGGGGAACCTGATGGAGACGGGGGGCATCTCCCGGCGAATCATCACAGTGGCCAGCGCGCTCGTGGGCCATATTCGTGGAGGCCTGGGGCAAGTGGTCATCGTCTCCACGATCTTCTTCTCGGGTGTGTCAGGCTCCTCCACCGCGGATACGGCGGCTATCGGCTCGGTCTGCATTCCCGCAATGGTGAAGAAGGGCTACAGGAGAGAATTGGCCACAGCGATAGTTGCCGCCGCAGGCGGAATGGGGATTCTCATCCCTCCATGCATCAACATGGTTGTCTACGCGCTAGTCGCAGAGACGTCCATAGCGGCTCTCTTCTTGGGAGGATTCTTGCCTGGTTTTCTCATGGGGCTTTGCCTCATGGTGTATACATACCTGGCCGCGCGCAGAGAGAACTACCCCACGGAACCGAAGGCCTCGTGCCGAGAGTTGTTGGTGGCAATCAAGGAAGGCGTTTTCCCTCTCGTGATGCCGATCATTATCATGGGCGGAATCCTGTCGGGTATCTGCACGGTGACGGAGTCGGCTGCGATAGCGGTTGCCTATGCCTTCGTGCTGTCCGTGTTCGCCTACAAGGAACTCAAGATATCCCAACTGCCTGAGGTCTTGATTTCGACGGCGTCCACAACCGGCATCGTCATTCTGCTTGTGGGAATGGCCACCATATTTGGCTGGATCCTGGCGCATCAGAGGATCCCTCACATGGTCGGGGAAACCATCTCGGCGATCTCGACCCGGCCCTGGGTGTTTTTCCTTATCGTGAATGTCCTGTTTCTCATTGTGGGAACCTTCATGGATCCTCTCCCTGCGATCGTCATCCTGGTTCCCATTCTCTTACCTGTGGCGCTACAGTTGGGCATCAATCCCATCCATTTTGGCATCGTCTTGATAGCGAACTTGGGGATTGGATTTATCACTCCGCCAGTCGGCGTGGTTCTCTTCGTGGCGTGTAGCATTGGGAAGGTTCCAATTTCCAAGGTAATCGGTCCTCTTCTCCCATTCATTGGTGTAATGATCGTGGCCTTGGTGTTGATAACGTATCTCCCAGAAATCACCCTTTGCCTGCCTCGACTGTTCGGCTACCTCTAGTTGCGCGTCTTACCGAAGTGCGGAAGAAGAAGTCGGCGGTAGGGGACCCCATATCCGACCTCGAGACCTCCGTGGGGGCACAGGGCGCGCTGATCGTGCCCGGAATCGTTGGCCTCTTCCGCCTGTGAGGCTTGCCGCCAACCGCTCCTTTCTATGGACAGGATATGGCCACGCCGCCTCGGCCTGCGCCGATGATCATAATATTCTTCCCTGGAGTTACAACAGATCGTTGGAAACCCCGCGCCGCGCGAAGCGCTCGCACTCGCGTCTGCCGAGCTGGTGTAGCATACCGGATCCGTTGCCTGAAGCATGTCGTGTGGTCTGGGTATTTGTCAAGGGCGTTGATCTGCTTGCCACTCCCGTTTTCGATGCCTTCCTGCAGCTCCGGCCGGCGACCCCGCGGGATCCCGGCGGCCACGAAGGCCCGGTAGGCGCGTTTCCCGGGCGGCCGCGGGGCCGAACTGCTGGACGATTTCCCGGGTCGCCTGCCAGGGGCGGCGGATGGTCCCGTGGAGCGCGCTGTGACCGGCCTAGGCATAGCGATCCAGGGCGCGGAGATCGGGACCACCTTGGCGCGGAGGGGATTCAGGTGAATGTGGCAGCGTGAGCTCCTGAGTAAAGCGTTCTGCGCAAGACCAACGGCGGCCTGGGGCCGCCGTTGGTCTTGTCGATATGCAACACCTAAGCGCAGGGTCCTCCGAACGCGGAAGGCCCCGCTCGACCTCACTTCACCGGGCAGATCGGCAGGACGGTTCTCCCGAACTTCTCGTTTAGGACCTCCGCCATCGCCAGATAGATCGCGCTCGCCCCGCAGACGATCCCTTCCCACCCGGCCAGGGCACCGATCGCCTTGCTCCCCGTCCAGTCCCGGATGGCCAGCAGGAAGAACAGCACGAAGAGCGAGCAGAAGACGAACTGCAGCGCGCGGTTCGCCTTGAGCGTGCCGAAGAACATGAAGAGCGTGAAGAGCCCCCACATGAAAAGATACCAGCCCATGTAGCCCTCAGGTGTCGGGGCCGCCCAGCCGAGCTTGGGCAGGACCCAGAGCCCCACGAGCGAGAGCCAGAACAATCCATAAGACGTGAAGGCGGTGACCCCGAACGTATTGCCCTTCTTGAACTCCATCACGCCCGCGATGACCTGGGCCATCCCGCCGAAGAAGAACCCCATCGCCACGATCATGGCACTCAACGGGTAGCAGGTCGGCAACGCATTGTGGATGTTGAGCAGGACCGTCGTCATCCCGAAACCCATCAGGCCCAACGGTGCGGGGTTGGCGAGCGCTTCGGGCTTGTCCATGGCATACACCTCCGGTCCCCCATTCAAAGGCAACTGGCTCGCCAACCATCAAGCGGCGGAGGGCGACAGGGCGGGAGGAATCAGGTGCTCGATCTTCTGGTCGATCCGCTGGCGGGCGCCGCGGATGTCGATACCGACGATGCGGCGGTCCGCCGCGTAGCGCACGATTAAGCCTTCGACTTCTTTCGACTCCGCGACGGGCACGTCCGAGAGCAGGTTCAGGGTGAGCACGTCGCGGCTGTCGTCGACCTCGATCTTCATGGCACTCCTTGGCACGGGTCGTTGGCCATTAGTCGTTGGCATTTACTCTCGTGACGCGTCAGGGAAGGCTCGATCTTCGCCTCACGCCTCACGCGTTACGCTTCACGCCTTGCGTCTCACGGCTAGATCTTCGGCAGCGTGATCTCCCGCTGCGCCTGGTACTTGCCCTTCTTGTCGGCGTAGGAGGTCTGGCAGACCTCGCCCGCCTCGAAGAAGACGACCTGGGCGATGCCCTCGTTGGCGTAGATCTTGGCGGGGAGCGGCGTGGTGTTGCTGATCTCCAGGGTGGCCGTCCCCTCCCACTCGGGCTCGAACGGGGTCACGTTCACGATGATCCCGCAGCGGGCGTAGGTGGACTTCCCCACGCAGATGGTCAGGATGTTCCGCGGGATGCGGAAGTACTCCACCGTGCGGGCCAGGGCGAAGGAGTTGGGCGGCACGATGCAGACGTCCCCCTTGAAGTCCACGAACGACTGCTGGTCGAACCGCTTGGGGTCCACGATGGTGCTGTTGATATTGGTGAAGATCTTGAACTCGTCCGCCACCCGGATGTCGTAGCCGTAGGACGAGACGCCGTAGCTGATCACGCCCTCGCGGACCTGGCTGTCCGAGAAGGGATCGATCATGCGATGCTCCCGCGCCATGCGGGCGATCCAGCGATCCGACTTGATGGACATGGAATCTCCGGCTCGGGTTACGGCTCGAGGCTCAAGGCCAAGAGCAGGAGGTCGGACAGTTGGTCCTGCTCCTGCCCCGCGGCGCTGTCGGCCCTCAACTGCGAACAGCGATAGGGGAACCGGTACGAAAAACCCCGGCGGGGCCTGGCACATGCCGCGCGGATCCCCTGGCCGGGGCTCGGCCTCTCCGACATCATCTGCCCGACGAACATGCGAGCACAAACAGCGGTCTGCTTCATGGCTCGCCCCTCCTATCTCTTGTGTCCGTGTCGTGTCCTCCGATCTGCACCACGCTCGAATTCACCGACACGAAAGGTTCCCTACGCCACGACCTGCGGCCGCACGGGGTCGAGGAACCCCGGCGGGTCCCCGTCCGCGCGCCGGCGATCCACCACCACCGCGATCCCGGGCTCGCTGGCAAACAGCCCGGCCACCTCATCGTACAGGTCCGCGCACGCCCGACTCAGCACCAGGCATTGCGCCTGGGGCAGGTACTGCTCCCGCTGCTCTCCCACCCGCTTCATCGCTGCACCCCAAACATTGCCAATTGGAGATTTGCGATTGCAGATTGTGAAGCGGCATCGCGCTCCCCAGCCGTCAATCTGCCATCGGCAATCTTCAATCCCCTAGCACTCCGAGAACCCGCACACATGGCACTTCTGGCAGCCCTCCTCGAAGACCAGGGTGAAGTTCTGGCAATCCGGGCACATGTCGGTGGCCTTCACCCGGCCCTCGCGCGCCTCGCGGACGTGCTCCACCCCCGGCTCGCGCAATCCCACGTGCTCGGCCAGGACCTGGGCGATGGCGTCCGGGATGGACCGCACCCGCGACGGCCCCAGCCCCGCGTCGCGGCGGCCGCCGATCCGGTCGAGCTGCTTCACGATCTCCTCCACCCGCTCGCGCGGGCCGAGGGGGGACGGCATGCGCAGGATGAGGGAGATGAGGCGCCCCAGCGCCTCCGCGTCCGCCTGGACGTCGCTCCCCGCCTTGCCCACGTTGAGGAAGACCTCGAACGGCTCCCCGGAGACGCTCTGGTTGACGTGGACGTAGCCCGTACCGAGGGGCGTGTCCACCCGGTAGGTCACGCCCCGCAGGGTGCGCGGCCGCGGTTTCACCTCGGTGGACAGCTCGACGATCGTCGCCTCCGGGCCGGTCTTCGCCTTCTCCCCGGTACCAGCTGCGTCGGTACCCGCTACGCTGGTGCCAGCGTAGCTGGTACCGACGTGCAGGACCTGCCCGCCGTGGGCGGACTTGCACCCGTCCCGGAAGACCGTGATCCCCAGGCAGCCGAGGCCGTAGGCCAGCCGGTACGCCTGGGCGACGTCCTCGACCGTGGCCGAATTGGGCAGGTTGATGGTCTTGGAGACGCCGTTGTCCGTGTGCTTCTGGAAGGCGCCCTGCATGCGCACGTGCCACTCGGACGGGATCTCGTGGGCCGTCACGAAGACGCGCCGGACGTCCTCGGGCACCTCGGGAAGGTCGTGGAGCGTCCCGTGCGTGGCCACCTTCTCCATCAACTCCGGGCTGTAGAAGCCCCGCTCCCGGGCCACCTGCTCGAAGTGCGGGTTCACGAAGGTCAGGTGCCGATCACCCACGATGTGGCTGTAGGCGATGGCGAACACGGGCTCGATCCCCGAGGAGCAGCCCGCGATGATGCTGATGGTGCCGGTGGGGGCGATGGTGGTCACCGTGGAGTTGCGGAGCGGCCGGCCGTCCCGGTAGATGCTCTGCGCCCAGTTGGGGAAGGGGCCGCGCTCCTCGGCCAGCCGCGCCGACTCGTCCCGCCCGATCATGGTGATGAACTCCATCACCTTGGCGGCCAGCTCCAGCGCCGGCTGGCTGTCGTAGGGAATCCCGAGCTGGATGAGGAGGTCGGACCAGCCCATCACGCCCAGGCCGACCCGGCGGTTCTTGTGGACCTCCTCCATGATCTCGGGGAGCGGATAGGGGTTCACCTGGATCACGTCGTCCAGGAACCGCACCGCGGTCCGAACGGCCTGCTCCAGGGCATCCCAGGCGATAGGGGCCGCCGGCTCGTCCGGCCGCCCGAACATGTCCAGGTTGATGGAGCCCAGGTTGCAGGCGTCGTTGGGGGCCAGCGGCTGCTCGCCGCAGGGGTTCGTGGCCTCGATGGTCTCGAGGTCGGGCACCGGGTTCGCCGGACTCCCGTTCACCCGGTTGATGAAGACCAGGCCGGGGTCCCCCGTCTGCCAGGCGGCCTGCACGATGCGGTCGAAGACGTCCTTCGCCTTGAGGTGCCCCACCACCCGCTTGGTGTGGGGATCCACCAGATCGTACTCGCCGTCTTTCGCCAGGGCCTCCATGAAGGCGTCGGTGATGGACACCGAGATGTTGAAGTTGCTGATCCCGCCGTCCAGCTTGCAGTGGATGAACTCCAGGATGTCCGGGTGATCCACCTTGAGGATGCCCATGTTGGCGCCGCGGCGCGTCCCGCCCTGCTTCACGGCCTCGGTGGCCCCGTTGAAGACGCGGAGGAAACTCACCGGGCCGCTGGCCTTGCCGCCCGTGGACTTCACCTCGGTGTCCTTGGGCCGCAGCCGCGAGAAGGCGAACCCCGTCCCGCCCCCGCTCTTGTGGATGATGGCGGCCCGCTTCACCGCCTCGAAGATCTCGTCCATCGAGTCCCCGACTGGGAGGACGAAGCAGGCGGAGTACTGCAGGCCGTTCTCCTTGCCCGCGTTCATCAAGGTCGGCGAGTTCGGCAGGAAGGCCCCGTCCACCATCAGCTCGTAGAAGCGGGAGGCCACCTCGTGGATCTGCTCCTGGGTCTTGCCCCAGGTCGCCTCGGCCGCGGCGATGGCGCTGGCCACCCGCCAGCACATGTCCTCGGCGGTCTCGCCTGGCTCTGCGCCCTCGCCGGTCCCGTCGGCGGCGTACCTCCGTGTCCGGTCCAGATATCGCTCCCGAAGGACGCGAAGGGCGGACTCGGACCATTGGCCCTGCTTCACGGGACGCGTCAACTCTGCCATGGTGACTTCCTCCGCACCAACATCACCGGGGGGCCCGCCTTGCGTGGCGGGGCCCTTGGGTCTCAAGGAACTGTGATCAGTGGGCAGTGGGTGGCACGATTGCGGACCAGAAGGGTGCCGACACACGCGAGGGCCCAGGAATCCGTGCGGGTTCGGTTGTCGGCCCCCAGACGCATCGGCACGCCCACACATACGGTGGCGACTACAAAATCGGCGCCTTCGAGCGGCATGTCTCGCCTACCCAAACGCATGATTGGTCCACATGTTGGGCGGGGAGCCTTATATATGCCCTACATATTGGGTTTGTCAAGGGGAAAACTGGAGAAAAACTGAAGAAGTAGGAGACGTCCCCGATGTCCATGACGCGTGTCGCCAGGATTTCGGATTGACATCCGGTGGTGGACTCAGGGATGCTTCGGGGGCACCGGAGACGCTTGGATGGAATCATTCGAGTGCCGGCCGGCGCCGCATCCCGCAGATGGAGGGATGCGTCCAACGCTCTGGAATCGGCGAAGCCGCGCGGAACTAGCGAAAGCGGGGCACAGCCACCGCCTGCCGCCAGGGAAGGCTGCGCTTCCGAGACGACGCATGCGAACGACATCACCGCCCGTCTCGCGCCTCGGCTGGGGAGGCCTCGGCGCCGCCATCGCCATGGTCGTCGCCCTGGGCGGCGTCCTGCTCGGCCCCTGGGGCGCCCTGGCGGCCCTGGCCCTCACCGTGGCGCCGGTCGCCCTCCTCCGGCACCGCTCCGCCGCACGCTGGCGCACCCGACGCCTGGCCCTGGCCGCGCCCTTCCCCGACGCCTGGCGACAGCTCCTCCTCGAATGGTGCGACCATTACGTCCGACTGCCGGACGAGTTGCGCGAGCGGTTCGAGGACGACCTCCGCATTCTCCTGGCCGAGAAGCGGATCAGCGGCGTCGGCATCCCCGTCGCGGAGGAGCTCCGCCTGCTGGCCGCCGCCTCGGCCGTGACGCTGTCCCTCGGCTGGCCCGAGTACGAGTGGGACCAGCTCACCGAGATCCTGCTCTACCCCGACGACTTCGACCGGGACTACGAGGTCGGCATCCCCGACCTGGCCGGCCAGGCCCACCCCTGGGGCACGGTCATCCTGTCGGTCCCCGCCCTGTGCCAGAGCTTCCGCGACCCTGACGACGCCTACCACGTCGGCTTCCACGAGTTCGCCCACCTCTTGGATCTCGAGCAGACCCACTTCGACGGCATTCCCGCCGGCTACGACGACGCGCAGGCCCGGCGCTGGGTCGAGATCCGCGAACGCGAGATGGAGCAGATGCAGCGCGGGACCTCGGTCCTCGACGACTACGGGGCCCACGATCCCGTCGAGTTCCTGGCGGTCGCCGTCGAGGCCTTCTTCGAGGCGGCGCTGGCCCTGCGCCGGTCCCACCGCGACCTGTACGAGCTGCTGGCGGCCTACTTCCAGCAGGACCCCGCGGCCTGGGACGACGCGCGCGGCCTGGTGCTCGAGCCGCCGGCCCGTCCTCGGATCCGCCGTCGCGGCGGACACGCGGCCCGGATCAGGATCCGCCCGCGGCCGTGAGGGGAGGCATGGTGCCAAACGCGTGGCAAGGCATGGAGAGGTCGCCCGCCTTGGCCATCTCGGCATTCAGCAGGGCGAGCACGGCCGGTCCCGGCTGCCGGTGGATCCGCTGGCGGACAATTCACTTGCGCCAGGCACGGCAGCGTCTTTAGAATGTAAGGTTCTGAGGGAACCTCGGCGGAGGCGTATGGGTCACTACACGTTCAGGATCGGCACGCCGACAGGGTCCATCCGGACCCTAGCGGTCGACGGGGAGAGCCCCGAGACCGCCAGGCAAACCCTGGAGGCGCAAGGGTACTTTGTCTTCCCGGAGGCGGACCGGCGTCCGATCCGGGCCTGGCTGGTTTTCGCGAGGCCCTTTCGCGGCCGCGTCAGCGCACGGGCCTTCCTCGTCTTCAATCAGGAGCTCCTGGCCCTGGTCCGGGCCGGGCTGCCGATCCTGACGGCGTTGGACCTGCTCCGCCAGCGGGGCGAGCATCCCCGCCTTCGCGTGCTCCTCGCCGAGATTCGCGAGGCCGTGCGGGGGGGCGCCGCGCTGTCCGCCGCCCTGGCGAAGCATCCCCAGGTCTTTCCTCCGCTCTACACGGCGGCCCTCCAGGCGGGGGAGCAGAGCGGCAATTTCGTGGACGCCCTGTCGCGCTACGTGGAATACCAGAAACGGTTCATGGCCCTGCGCCAGCGGTTGCGGGCGGCCCTCACCCTCCCCGCCATCCTGGCGCTGGCCTCCCTGTTCGTGATCGTGTTCCTCCTGACATTCGTGGTGCCCACCTTCACCCGGATCTACGGCGACATGGAGGCCCAGCTTCCCGCCCCCACCCGGCTCCTGATCGCCGTCACGACCTCGCTCCAGGCGGCGCTCCCGATGGTGGCCGCCGCCTTCACCGCCCTGGGCGTTGCCGCCTGGCGCTGGTACCGGACAGAGGCGGGCCGGCAGGCCATGGACCGATGGGCCCTCGCACTCCCCTGGGTGGGTGGGCTGTTGGCCGGGTACGCGTTCTCGCTCTTCGCCCGCACCCTGGCGATGATGCAGGCCGGCGGCATCCCGATGATCCCCTCGCTGGAGACGAGCCTGACCACCGTGCGGAACGCCCACCTCGGCGGACGGTTGCGCACGGCGATCCCCCGGGTGGTCGCCGGCAGCAGCCTGGCGGACGCCCTCGACCGGACCGGCGCCACCCCTCCCCTCCTCCTGGAGATGGTGGCAGTCGGGGAGAGCAGCGGGGCGCTGGGCGACATGCTGGGCCACGCGGCGGACCTCCTGGACGCCGAGATGGACATGCGGATCACCACGCTCACGGCCGCCATCGAGCCCGTCATCATGATCGGCATGGGGCTCGTCGTGGCGACCATCGTCGTCATCATGTATCTGCCGATCTTTCACCTCTCCGCGGTGATCCACTAGGACCGCGGCAGCGGAGGCTTGGACGTGCCCCCTCTCCTCCCTCACTATCGGACGCTGGAAGAGGCCCTGGTCGGCGAAGGGCACCTCTCCCGCCAGCAGCTGGATGAGGCGGTCGCCCAGCGGAACGGGGTGCGGGGCGGCCTGGGGTGGTACCTGGTGGACCGCGGCCTCCTCCGGGAAGAGGCCCTGGCTCAGGCCTTCAGCCGGCTGCACGACCTCCCGGTCGTGGATCTGGCCGCCCTCCCGGTCGAGTCGGGCATCCTGGACACCTTCCCGCTGGAGCGGCTGCGCCGCGACCTCTTCCTCCCCCTCCGGCACGAGGGGGACCGCCTGGTGGTGGCGGTTGCCGACCCGGGCAACATCCTGCTGCGGGATGACCTCGCCCAGTGGCACGCGGGGCCGGTCGAGCTGGTGCTCGCCCCGCGGGCCGCCATCCTGGAGCGGCTCGGCCGCGTGGACGGCTCGCAGCGGGTCCTGGATGCCATCAGCGAGGACTTCAAGCTGGCCGACGCAGACGAGGAGAACGGGGCCGTCGCGGCGGAGCCGCAGGCCACGGACGCCAGCCCGACCATCCGGCTGGTGGACACGATCCTCCGAAACGCCCTCGAGCGGCGGGCCAGCGACGTCCACATCGAGGCCAGCGAGCGGTTTGTCCACGTGAAGTTCCGGGTCGACGGCATGCTCCGCCCCGCCATGGAGCCGCTGGATCGGCGCCACCAGGACACCATCGTGTCCCGCATCAAGATCATGGCCGAGCTGGACATCGCGGAGCACCGCATCCCCCAGGATGGCCGGTTCAAGCTGAAGGTCCGGAACCGCTCCATCGACTTCCGGGTGTCCATCCTGCCCAGCAACTTCGGCGAGGCGGTGGTGATCCGCATCCTGGACAAGGAGGCCATCACCAAGGAGCTGGCCGACCTGCGCCTCGCGATCCTGGGCATCCCCGAGGGGGATCTGCGGCGCTTCCGCCGGCACATCCACCGCCCGCACGGCATGGTCCTGGTGACCGGGCCGACCGGCTCGGGCAAGACCACCACGCTCTACGCCGCCATCTCGGAGATCCACACGGGCACGGACAAGATCATCACCATCGAAGACCCCATCGAGTACCAGCTCCGGGACGTGGTGCAGATCCCGGTCAACGAGAAGAAGGGCTTGACGTTCGCCCGCGGCCTGCGGAGCATCCTGCGCCACGACCCGGACAAGATCCTGGTCGGGGAGATCCGCGACACGGAGACGGCGCAGATCG
>JBGPQZ010000043.1:0-14753 GCA_041489335.1 Methylomirabilia bacterium | reverse complement strand
CGCCGGTCCACGCAGCGGCGGTAGCTCGGCGAGGCGGGTATCGGACAGCGAGGCGAGCGGTCCGCCGGGCAGAGCGCCCGGAACCACCTGGAGGGCCGGGTGGAGGAGGCAACCCGCCTGGAGGCCCAGTACCGGGTCCAGGTCGATTGCGGCCCGCAGGTGGTGGCCCTGGTCACCAAGCAATCCTTCGAAGAGCTCCGCCTTGCTCCCGGCAGTCCGGTTATCGTGACCTTTAAGGCTTCCGCCGTCCACCTCATCCGTCGCTAGGTCATTGCCTTGAGCCCGAACGGTGCAGTCCAACCGCAAAGCACGCAAAGGGCGGGGTGAGGGGGCGGCCGGCCGAAAAAGCCGTTGAACGCCTCCCCCTCATACGTTAGGGTTAGGCGCCGCTGCGGTTGGCGTGTTGCGTCATGTGACCGAGAGCGATCACCATCTGAGTCCAGAACGTCCCATGGGTGAAAAGAAGGGTAATTGGGCATGATCACCGAGCCAGCCGTCCTGCAAGTCCTGTCCACCGTGCACGATCCGGACCTGCACCGGGACCTGGTGTCCCTGCGGATGATCCGCGACCTCAAGATCGACGGCGCGGACGTCAGCTTCGAGGTCGTGCTGACGACACCCGCCTGCCCGCTCAAGGGCCGCATCGAGCAAGACTGCCGCGAAGCCCTGGGCCGGATCCCCGGCATCGGCCGGGTCGAGATCCGGATGGGTGCCCGGGTCGCGGCCTCCCGGACCATGACCGATCCCGCGGGGATTCCTGGAGTCAAGAACATCATCGCCGTGGCCTCGGGGAAGGGCGGCGTGGGCAAGTCCACGGTCAGCGTGAACCTCGCGGTGGCGCTCCGCAAGAGCGGGGCCATGGTCGGCCTCCTGGATGCGGACATCTATGGGCCCAGTATTCCGGTCATGATGGGGATCCATCAGATGCCGGGGATGGATGCCGCACAGCACATCGTTCCGCTGGAGGCCCACGGGGTGCGGCTGATGTCCCTGGGCTTTCTCCTGCCGGACAGCGCCACGCCGGTGGTCTGGCGCGGCCCGATGGTGGCCAAGACCGTGAACCAATTCCTCCGTCAGGTCGCCTGGGGGGAACTGGATTACCTGCTCATCGATCTCCCGCCCGGGACGGGAGATGCGCAGCTCACCCTGTCGCAGTCCCTGGCCATGTCCGGCGTGGTCATCGTGACGACACCACAGGACATGGCCATGACCATCGCCAGTCGCGTCCTGGTGATGTTCCGCAACATGCGGGTGCCGATCCTCGGAATCGTGGAGAACATGAGCACGTTCCTCTGTCCGTGCTGCCACAAGGAGACGCCCATCTTCAGCCAAGGGGGCGGGCGGAAGGCCAGCCAAAGGCTCGGCGTGCCGCTCCTCGGGGAGATCCCCCTGGACGGCGAGGTGTGCGAGGGCGGGGACGATGGGCGGCCCATCTTCCTCCGGAACCCAGGCTCGCCCGTGGCGGACGTCTTCCGCCGCGTGGCCCAGAACCTCGCCGCCCGGGTGAGCGTGGAGGCCCTGCAGAGCGCCACTCAATCCTTGCCGCGCCTCTGACGCCTCACGCCCCACGAGAACTCCTGGCTCCTTTGGCCTTTCCATCCCTCGCCTTTTTGGCTTATAGTGCGCCCCAGCACGATTCTCTCCCTCCGGTGTCGTCACTCCTGTTCCTGGAGGAGCCTGCCATGGCACGTCGCTCCAGCAAGGCCGCCGACGAGGCGGCCCCTGAGGTCGCGAGGAAATCGCCGATGGACAAGCAAGTCAGGATGGATCTCCTCTATCACATGCTCCTCATCCGCCGGTTCGAGGAGAAGGCCGCCGAAATGTACTCGCAGGGGAAGATCGGCGGCTTCCTGCACCTGGACGTGGGCATGGAGGCCTCCTGCGTGGGGGCGATCTCGACCCTGCGCCCGGACGACTACGTCATCGCCGGGTACCGGGAGCACGGGCACTGCCTGGCCAAGGGGTGCGACCCGCGGAAGGCCATGGCCGAGCTCTTCGGCAAGATCGGCGGCATGTCCAAGGGCAAGGGCGGGTCCATGCACTTCTTCGACAAGGCGCGGAACTTCCTGGGTGGGACCGGGATCGTCGGTGGGCAGATCCCCATCGGGACCGGCGCCGGGTTCGCCATCAATTACCAAGGGGGCGACCAGGTCTGCCTGGTCTTCTTCGGCGATGGCGCGGTGGCCCAGGGGGTGTTCCACGAGTCGCTGAACCTGGCCTCGCTCTGGCGGCTCCCGGTCATTTACATCGTCGAGAACAACCTGTACGCCATGGGCACGGCCCTGAGTCGGACGCAGGCGCTCACCGACCTACACAAGAAGGCCGAGGGTTACAGCATGCCCGGCGAGCAGGTGGACGGGATGGACGTCCTGGCGGTGCGGGAGACGGTCGGGCGGGCGGTGGAGCGCGCGCGCCGCGAGAAGATTCCCACCCTCATCGAATCGTGCACCTACCGGTTCCGCGGCCACTCCATGCGCGATCCGGCGGCGGCGGTCTACCGGACCCGCGAGGAGGTGGAGGAGTGGAAGAAGTCCGACCCCATCGTCCTCCTCTGGGACCGGATGAGCCGCGACGGGATCATCACCGACACCGAGTACAAGGGCATGGATCAGGAGGTCACCCAGGCGGTCGAGGAGGCCGTGCGGTTCGCCGAGGCCTCGCCCGAGCCCCCGCTCACCGAGCTCCTGACCGACGTCTACGTCTGATCGAGCCGAGAGCCGAGAGCGGAACGCGATAAGGGACAACGACAGGGGAGGCGCCTGTCGGGTTTCCCTGTCGGAGGTCGCCCAGAATGGCCATCATCACGTATCGCGAGGCATTGAACCAGGCCCTGCGGGAAGAGATGCGGCGGGACCCCCGCGTCTTCCTCATGGGGGAAGAGGTCGGGGTCTACCAGGGTGCCTACAAGGTGAGCCAGGGCCTGCTGGAGGAGTTCGGCCCGCGCCGCGTCATCGACACGCCCATCAGCGAGGCCGGATTCGTGGGCGCGGGGGTCGGCGCCGCCATGGTGGGCCTCAGGCCGGTGGTGGAGCTGATGACGTTCAACTTCGCCCTCGTCGCCATCGACCAGATCGTGAACCACGCGGCCAAGATCCTGTACATGTCCGGTGGTCAGTTCAAGGTCCCCATGGTGATTCGCGGTCCCGGGGGCTTCGCCGTCCAGGTGGCGGCCCAGCACTCGCAGAGCATGGAGTCGTATTTCTATCACGTCCCGGGCCTGGTCGTGGTTCGCCCCTCGACCCCCAAGGACGCCAAGGGCCTGTTGAAGAGCGCCATTCGGGATGACAACCCGGTGGTCTTCATCGAGTCCGAGACGCTCTACGGAATCAAGGGCGAGGTGCCGGACGAGGAGTACACCATTCCCCTGGGCGTGGCCGACGTAAAGCGCGAGGGGGCCGACGTGACCGTCGTGGCCTGGATGGGGATGCTCCACCGGAGCCTGCAGGCGGCCGAGGAGCTGGAGAAGCAAGGCATCTCGGTCGAGGTGGTGGATCCCCGGACGCTTCGCCCCATGGACAAGGGGACGATCCTGGCGTCCGTCCGGAAGACGCACCGCGCGGTGGTGGTGGAGGCGGGGGCGGGGTTCGCCGGACTCGGGGCGGAGATCGCGACCATCATTAGCGAGGAGGCCTTCGACTACCTCGATTCGCAGGTGGTGCGCGTGACCGGGGCAAACGCCCCCATGCCGTATGCCCGGAACCTGGAGAAGGCCAAGACCCCGGACGTGGCGGCGATCATCGCAGGCATCAAGCAGGCGCTGGCCATCTAGGCGACCGGAGGGACGTGTCCATGCCAGTTCAAGTGCTCATGCCGAAGCTCTCCGATGCCATGGAGGAAGGACGCCTCCTCCAGTGGCTGAAGAAGGAAGGGGACCGCGTCCAGGGGGGCGACATCCTGGCCTCCATCGAGACGGACAAGGCCGAGATCGAGCTGGAGGCGTTCGGCGCCGGCGTCCTGCGGAAGATCCTGGCGGCCGAGGGCGAATCGGTTCCGGTCGGCAAGCTCATTGCCATCATCGCCGAGCCGGACGAGGACATCTCCGCGCTGGTGGGCGGGGCGGCCCCCGCCGCGGCTCCGAAGGCCGAGGCCAAGCCGCCCGCGCCTGCGGCTGCCGCAGCTCCTGCTCCCGCGGTCGCACCCCCAGCCCCGCCGAAGGTCGAAGCCAAGCCTCCGGCCCCGGCGGCGCCCGCCGCAGAGCCCGGCTGGATCCCCGCCTCGCCGATTGCCCGCCGCATGGCCAAGGATGCCGGGATCGACCTGGCGCAGCTCACGGGGAGCGGCCCCGGCGGCCGCATCCTGGAGCGGGACATCGAGGCGTTCCTGGGGGCCAAGGCCCAGCAGAAGGGCGGCGCCGAGGTGCCCGCGGGGGAACGGGAGTTCGAGGACAAGGACCTCAGCACGATCCGGAAGACGATCGCTACCCGGATGATCCAGAGCAAGGCGCCCATCCCCCATTTCACGGTCACGGTCGAGGCGGACATGGGCGAGGCGCAGCACCTGCGCAGCTCGCTCAACGCGGTGGATCCCGACGCCGAGAAGCTGTCCATCAACCACATCCTGATCAAGGCGGTGGCCCTGGCCTTGAAGCGGAACCCGAGCATCAACGCCGCGTACCTGGACGGCAAGGTGCGGCTTTTCAGGAAGATCCACATCGGCGTGGCCGTGGCGCTCCCGGACGGCCTGATCGTTCCCGTGATCCGGGACTGCGACCGGAAGAGCCTGGGCGAGATCGCGCGCGAGGCCAGGGGACTGATCGAGCGGGCCCGCAACAAGAAGCTCCGCCCCGAGGAGTATTCCGGCGGGACGTTCGCCGTCTCGAACCTCGGGATGTACGATGTGGTGGAGTTCACCGCCGTGATCGACCCCGCCCACGGGGCCATCCTGGCGGTGGGCAAGATCAAGGAGAAGCCCGCGGTGGTGGGCGGTCAGATCGCCATCCGGCAGCGCCTGCTTCTCACCGGCTCTTTCGACCATCGGATCATCGACGGCGCCATGGGTGCCCAGTTCCTCCAGGAGGTGAAGAAGATCTTGGAGAACCCGGTGCAGCTCCTGTTGTAGCAGCCTTCAGTCAACGCCGCATCGCACACCCAAGAGTCCTCTCGGCCTGCAAGCTGAGAGGGCTCTTCCCTTTCTTGGGCGCTCGACCATCCCGGACAGCAGCCCTTGACGCTCCCCATAGAAGCATGTACAGTCTTTATGTACAGATCACACGAGGAGGATAGCATGCCGACCGAGACGACCTATACCAGCGCACGGGCGAACTTCGCCACGCTCTGCAATGATGTGGCCGCAACGCGGGATGTCGTGATCATTAAACGGCGCGGGGCCGAGGATGTAGCCCTGGTGGCGGTTGCCGAGCTTGATAGCCTGATGGAGACGGCGCATCTCCTGCGGTCGCCGAAGAATGCGGAGCGGCTTCTGCGCGCAATGACCCGCGCGAAGAGCCGCAGCCTGAAGTCGAGTACGGTGGCCAAACTCCGGAAGGACGTGGGCCTTGACAAGTGAGGCGCGTGGGCGCCAGGGATCGGCTCACCCCCGAGAGGCGGTATTCCATCCGGAATTCCGGGAAGATCTCCGCTACTGGGTGAAAACGAATCGGAGGGTGGCACTCCGTGTTCTTGACTTGATCGAAGCCATCCTGCGCGATCCATGTGCCGGGATCGGGAAACCCGAGCCGTTGAAATACGTCCTGGCCGGTGCCTGGTCCCGCCGCCTCACCGAAGAACACCGCATCGTCTATCTCGTCAGCCAGGACCGAGTCGATTTCCTGCAGGCCAGCTACCACTACTGATCACCACAAGAACGCGCGCCCCGCCCCTGGAAAATCAATCAGTTACCCCTAAAATGGTGTCCGGTAGCATTTTCGGCACCATTTTTCCAAGCATCCGAAAGATGCCACAGCGAAATCAACGGGTTCGCCCGAAATAGGTGCCCGATACCCCTGGCGGGCGGCGGCATTTTCTGTTGAAGGGTTGGGCTTCCTCGGCCATACTCTTGCAGAGGCGACAGTCAACGGAAGCCAATGGTACGTATTCTGCCTGACCAAAGCTCCAAGCAGAAGCCCCACGATCCGATCCGGCGGCGGCTGCTCATCTTGGCGGCGATGGCCGCGGCGGCCGCATCTCGCCCGCGCCGGGCGTGGGCGCAGTCTGCCGAGATGTCTAGATTCGACCGCACGATACGTTCCCTGAGGAACTGGTGGGATCGGCTGACCCGAGAGCCGGACGAGGGGGACGAGGAGGCCAAGGACACGGTCCGGTACGTGTCGAAGACGTCTCTGGACCCCAAATCGTGGTCGGACGGCGGGATCACGCTCACCTGGATCGGCCACTCGACGTTCCTGATCAACCTCGAAGGCACGACCATCCTGACCGATCCGGTCTTCAGCGAAAAGATCGGATTCAGCGTACTCGGGCTAGCGACGGTCGGACTCCGCCGGTTCGTGCCTCCTGCGTTCCAGATGCACGAGCTACCGAAGCTCGACCTCGTCCTGGTGTCCCACGCCCACATGGACCATTACGACGTCCCGTCGCTCGAGAAGCTGCCGCGCGACGTGCCCATCATCATGGCCCGGGACACCAAGGAGTTCGCCGAGGACATCGAGTTCACGCACCTCACCGAGCTGGACTGGGGGCAGAGTGCCCAAGTGGATGGGGTCCACGTCGAAGCGGTTCCGGTGAAGCACTGGGGCCGCCGGTACCCGTGGGATCAGGAGCGGGGCTACAACGGACTGCTCATCACGAAGCACAAACGGAGCGTCCTGTTCGCGGGCGACACGGCCTGCACCGACCAACTGGCCGCTGCCCTGAAAGGCCGCCGGCCGGAGGTGGCGATCATTCCCATCGGCGGATACAACCCATACATCGGGAGCCACGCCAGCCCCGAGCAGGCCTGGGACATGTTCAACGAGTTGCACGCCAAGCATCTCGTACCGATGCACTGGCGCACCTTCCGCATGTCGCACGAGCGGCCGTTCGAGCCCTTCGAGCGCCTCACCACGGCGGTGAACGGCACCGCCTCCAAGATTGCCCTCCATGAGATCGGCCAGACCTGGAGCCTGCCGGGCTGAGCCGATGGCGTTCTGTCCTGGGGAGTAATATATGTAAGGAACGCCGTGATGCGTCTTCGGACTCCCGGCCTCCGCATGCGCCTTCTGCACGGCCGCTCTCTGCAACTGGCCTTCTGCGCGGTCGCGATGGTGGCGAGCGCCAGCCCGCAATACGCCTGGACACTCTTCACCGTGCCCCTGGCCCACGGCCTCAATGCGCAGCTCTCGGAGATCCAAGTCGCCTTCACGCTGTTCATCCTCGCCCAGAGTTGGCTGGTGCCGGTCCTCGGCTACGTCATGGATCGCCTTGGGGCCCGGGTCGTCGTTGCCATGGGTGGGGTTCTGGTGGGCGCGAGCTGGGTGGGCTCGGGCCTGACAGGGTCGCTGTGGGGCCTCTACCTCCTGTATGCCATCGGCGGCATGGGAGTGGGCGCCGTCTATGGGGCATGCGTAGGCCTGGCGCTGAAGTGGTTCCCGGATCGACGGGGCTTGGCGACAGGCATGGCCGTTGGGGCCTACGGGTCTGGTGCGGCTCTCATCGTGATCCCGATCCGTCACATGATCGAGGGCGCGGGCTATCAAACTGCCTTTATCGTTTGGGGGCTCTTGCAGGGCGTGATCCTGCTGGCGGTGGCGTGGCCGATACGAGCTCCGTATCCCGGCTGGCGGCCATCCGAAAGGGGCGGCGCGCGCGCCGGGGAGCATGAGCGCCCCCTGCAACCCATGCCGAGCGCAACGCCCCGAGCGATGCTGCGGAGCGGTAGCTTCTACCTGCTCTATGTCGTCGCGGTGCTGGTGACGTTCGGCGGCCTGCTGGTCAGCGCCCAACTCAAGCCCATCGCCGTGGCGTATGGGATCAACAAGGCCCCGATCCTGCCCGGTACGGATGCCCTGGAGGTGACCTTGGTGGCAAATCTCGCCGTTGGCGCCTTTGCTCGCCCGTTCTGGGGCTGGCTCTCCGATCGGATCGGACGATATCAGACGATGACCCTGGCCTTCACTGCGGGCGGGGTTGCCATCCTTGGCCTCCTCGGGCTGGCGCACGACCCCTGGGGGTTCGTCGTCTTCTCCTGCCTGACCATCTTGATGTGGGGGGCCTCGTTCGTGCTGTTCTCCGCGGCCATCGGAGACGCCTTCGGGACCCAGTACGCGGCCACGAACAACGGGATCCACTACACGTCGAAGGGGGTCGCGGCGATCTTCGCCGGTTGGGGCGCGGCGAAGGTGGTGGAGGCGACCGGCACCTGGACTCCCGTGCTCTGGCTCGGCGTCACCTGCAATCTGCTTGCTGCCGCTCTCGTCTACTTCGTCTTGCGCCCGATGGTCGACCGGGCCATGGCGGGGCGGAAAACCGGTCCCGGAACGGCCACTCCAACCGTCCGACCGGTTGCCTCGGCAGGCGGCGGCTGATCGTTTCTCCTCTTCGATTCCCTCGCCAGGGTAGAATGCGTCGGGTGTCTACGGAATTCCCTTGACAATGCAACCGGTGCTCATGTATTTGTATTACGCAACTATATCCACAAGCGAGGAGAATGGCCATGCAGCTCGAGGAAGCCGCGGAGCGGCTCCACCGCCTGACGCGAGACCTCATCCGCCGATACCAATACCGGGACTGGAACCAGATCTGCTGCTACGGTGTCTCGATCAGTCAGTCGCACATTCTGGTGATTCTGGCGGAGGATGGCGAGATGACGATGCAGCAGCTCGCCAAGCGGATGTTCAAGTCAGTGAGCACCATGACGCGCGTGGTGGCCCAGTTGGTGCGCAAGAGTTATGTGAAGCGACGACAGGATCCCGAAGACGGTCGAGCCGTCCGCATCTCCATCACCCCGCAGGGCAAGGCCATCGTGGCGGCGATCGGCCGGGATCTGATCGAGACGCAGAAGGCGATTCTGCAGAGCATCCCGGCGAGCGACTGGACCGGCGCCTTCAAAGTGCTGGAGGCCTTGACCGCCGGCGCGCGGCAATGGCAGGAGACGTGCTGCAAGGCCTGAATGTCCTTTTCCAATTATGGTTGCATTACGCAAGTAGTCGGATGTGGGTCTACACCGGAGAAGGAGGAGGAGGCATGCTAGCGTCCGGACTCGACGAACAGTTCACGGCGTTCTACCAGGCGGCTTATGCAGATGGAGAAATCGACGGCAAGACCAAGATCCTGATCGGCCTGGCGGTCTCCGCCACGGTCGGCTGCTATCCCTGAATGCGGCACTACCTTGGCGTGGCCAAGGAGAAGGGAATGTCCGAAGGGGCCCTGCGCGAGGCCCTGGCGATTGCGGTGGCGGTCAGCGGCGGGCGGGTCCGGGCCCAGGCGCGCGAGGCGCTCACGGGGGTGCTCAACCCGCTTCCGGCAGGGAGCGCGACGGGGTGTTGCTCTACGAGTGCCAACGATGGGACGCCGAGTGAAAACAGTCAGCCGCCGGCAGGGGGCGGAACGGGGTGTTGCCATGGATGAGCGCGAATTCAGCGAGCAGGAGATCAAGAAGGCGGTGCGGAAGCGGTACGCAGGGGCGATCGAGCGCCCCGCGAGTTCGTGCTGCAGCCCGACAGTGTCCCAGCCGATCCAGATCGGCGGCTCGTGCTGCGGGCCGGTAGCTACCGAGACGATGAAGGGCGGCATGGCGAAGGTTGCGGGCTACACAGAGGAGGACCTGGCGCGTCTCCCCGGGGATGCCGTGCAGAACTCCTTCGGCTGCGGCAATCCGCTGGCGTTTGCCGGCGTGCGGCCGGGCCAGACGGTGCTGGACATCGGGTCCGGGGCCGGCATTGACTGCCTGATCGCCGCGGAGAAGGTGGGCCCCACCGGCAAGGTGATCGGCCTGGACATGACGCCCGAGATGATCGCGCGGGCCCGCCGGAATGCCAAAGACGCAGGCGCGACCAACGTCGAGTTCCGCTTCGGCGAGGCGGAGAGGATGCCCGTCGAGGATAGGTCGGTGGACTGGCTGATCTCGAACTGCGTCATCAACCTGAGCCCGGACAAGCCGGCAGTCTTCCGGGAGATTGCCAGAGTGCTCCGGCCGGGGGGGCGAATCTCCATCTCCGACATCGTGGCGGAAGATCTGCCCGAGGCCATCCGTAAGAGCCGTGACGCCTGGACCGGCTGCCTGGCGGGGGCGATTGGTGAGGCGGCCTACGTGAAGGGGCTGGAAGAGGCCGGCCTCCGCAACGTGCGGGTGACCTCCCGGATCGTCTACGAGGCCGGCCAGCTCAAAGGGCTGTTCGCCAGCTCCTGCTGCGGGATCTCCACCGAGGCCGGCTACGATGCCTCGGCGTTGGCCGAGGCGGCGGCAGGCAAGATCTGGAGCGCCCGCTTCGAGGGGATGAAGCCGCTGTCGTCGTCAGTGGCCGGCGAAATCACCATCGAGGGCGCCAGCCAGAAAGACCTGGCTGGCATCAAGTTCCTCCTGGCCGATGCGGGCCTCCCTACGGATGTGGAGGCGCACCTGGCCGACTTTCTGGTGGCCCGCCATCAGGGAAAGATTGTCGGGTGCGCCGGGATGGAGACCGGCGGCCCGGATGCCCTCTTCCGATCGCTGGCGGTGGATCCGTCCTATCGCGGCTTGGGGCTGGGGCAGCGGCTCTACGAATCGCTGCTCGTGCACGCACGGACGCGGGGGATCGAGCGCGCGTACCTTCTGACGACGACCATCGTTCCCTTGGCAGAAAAATGGGGATTCCGGCGGATCGAGCGGTTAATGGCGCCCGCCGCCATCCAGGCGACCTCCCAGTTCCGCGGCGCCTGCTGCGCCACTGCCGTGGTGATGGTCCGGGAGCTTTCCCAGGGACCCGCCTGCCCGATCGCCTGCACCTGAAAGTGATTCAGGGTCCGGTCCGGACCCGAAAACCCTGGGTGGCCGATATCCACAGATTACGTGGCTGTGGTGCCAAAAACCAAAGGCAAGGCGCCGGTGAGAGAGGGTCGGCAGCCGACGCTCGCGCGGTATGCGGACAGGCGACACAGAATTCGATTCTCGTACAAGGGCAAACGGTATTCGGGACAGATCCGACCTGACGGCAAGATCCGGTTCCTCGGCAAGCTCTTTAACTCTCCCTCACTCGCCGCGACCGAGGTAACGAAGCGTCCAATGAATGGCTGGACTGCTTGGTCATATGAGCGGGTGCCTGACGACTGGATCCTGCTCAACGAGCTTGGCAAAAATGGGTTGCCGGGGTCTGCTTGACCCATGCGGACGTGTCTATTGACTAGCCCCGCATGGCCAGGACGAGGAGAATGAGGCCGAGGGTCACCACCACCGAGGCCAGGATCCGGCGCCCCCCGTAGGGCTCCCTTAGGACGCGCGATCCCATCACGGCGGCGATGATGACCGAGCTCTCGCGCAGCGCGGCGATGTAGCTCACCTGGGTGAGGCGCATCGCCATCAGGACGAGGAGGTAGGCGGTGAGGCTCAGGAGGCCGGCCGCCACGGAAGTTCTCCAGCGCCGGCGCCAGATGTCGCGCAGGCGTCGGGCGTCTCGGTGCCAGAAGACGAAGGGGGCCATGAAGGTCCCGTTCAAGCCCATGAGGACGATGATGTAGGCCACGGGGTTGGCTCGGGAGACACCCACCTTGTCCACCATGGAGTAGGAGGCGATGGCGGCCGCCGTCGTGACGGCCCAGAGGAGGGCCGGCAGGTTCGTGGCGGGTCGCCGCGCCGAGAGTCCGAGCCAGGCGATGCCACCCCCCACGAGGGCGATCCCCAGGATGCCGAGTGGCGAGAGCCGCTCGCCCAGGAGGAGAGGGGCGCCCACGGCGACCAGGAGCGGCGCCAGCCCGCGGGCCACCGGGTAGACCACGGAGAGATCGCCGTAATTGTACGCCTGGGTCAGGGCCAGCATGTAGACGGTGTGGATCACGGCGCTGGCCGTGAGGATCGGCCAGACCTCCCGTGAGGGCAAGCCGGTGAAGCAGAGTACGGGAGAGAGGATGAGGCAGGGGGTCAGGACCGTCAGCCATCCCGAGAAGAGCTTGTCGTCCTCGCTCTTGACGATGAGGTTCCAGCCGGCGTGGAGGCCGGCGGAGAGGAGGACCAGGCTGAGCGGCAGAACCCACATGTCGGTGCCTCTCCGTGCCCAGGCACACCCTGTTCACCCGTCATGCACCCCGGGCGCATCAGGCGATCGGCCAGCTTCCCTGCCACGCAGGCCGGAGAAGGACAAGGCGATTCACGTCGGATCCTCGCCGGTCCGTTCCTCCTGCAGTTCCGTCTTGCACAGCTCACGCAACACCGCGGTGGCGTAACAGCCTGGCGGGAGGACGAAGCAGACTTCCAGGTAGGGTCCCCAGCCGTCCGCCGCCGGCTCCAGGCGGGTCTCGTCGGGCCTGAAGCGGAGCGGTCGCCGCGCCCCCACACATTTCAGCGGGCCGGTGCGCGGCAGGTTCGCGACGGTGACGCCGGCCGCCTCCATGACCCGCCGTTCGACGACGGCTGGCTCTCCCTGCGGCTCGAGCATGGTGTGGCCGACGATCGGCCCAGTGGGCGAGATTGCAAACGCCGCCGCGCGGGCCTGCTCGGCGGCAACCGCCTGGACGAGAAACAGGCGGCCCGAGATGTACTCGTAGGCGATGTCCCCCGGCAGGACGCGATCCAGGGCCGGGAGCCGGTCGCCCAGCACGGCGTTAAAGAGCCAGGCCTGGTAGGCAGAGACATAGAAGCCAAGCAGGCTGCGGTCGAGGGCGAAGATGGCCCGCCGGGCCGCCTCGGGATCCGGAGGGGCCACCGGGCCGAGTGTGAGTGCGGCCGCTCTTCCGTACTCTCCCTGAAGCAGGGCGCGGCCGACCTCCCACGTGTCCCCGCGGAGGCCGAACCGCTGGGGTCCGAAGTAATTGGGGACGCCGCGACGGGCCAGCACGTCCAGCACGCTGCCGATATCTCCGATCCGGCCCGGAGGAACCTCGCGGAGCTTGATGACGAACCGATTGGCGCACAGGGAGCCTTGGCGCAGCTTGGTGCGGTGTCGCGCCAAATCCAGCACCCGGATGCCCGGAAGCCGGAGGCCTTTGACGCGGGACGGGTCAATCCCCTCCAGGCTGATGATCTGCCGGGTGAGGCCCCGGGCGTCCTTGTGGCCGGCGACCCCAATGCGGTTACGGGTCAGGCCCAGGGCGCGCGCAATCTCGCCCACGGCCCGCCGGGTCGAGAGCCCCACTTTCTCGATCTGCGCGTAGACGTGGTCGCCGCTGCCGCAGGGATCGTACAGCGGCACCTCCTCCACCTGGAAGTCCTCGTCCCGCCGCCGGATGGCGGCAGGGATCGGTGCGATGTCTGCGGTCAGGTAGGGCCAGATCGGACGCATATTTCGTGTCTCCGTTCCCAGCGAGAGAGCGCCATATTCTGCCATGCACGCACCCGAGCGCAATCAGAATCTTCTGGCGGCCTCGGGTCAGGAATTCCCTCGAAGGACACCACCGGGAGATTTCACTTGACTGCCGCCGCCGGCCTGCGATAAATAGTCGACTGTCGACAATCGAGACGCTAGGGGATTTGGCTCGTCCAACGCGAGTCGGAGTCAACCATGGCCGTTCCCAAGCGCAAGCCGCTTCCACACGCCTCCCCGCCCCTCTCGGGGGTTGCCCC
Source organism: Methylomirabilia bacterium (assembly GCA_041489335.1). Taxonomy (GTDB): domain Bacteria; phylum Methylomirabilota; class Methylomirabilia; order Methylomirabilales; family 2-02-FULL-66-22; genus 2-02-FULL-66-22. Next base: position 1,130 of record JBGPQZ010000043.1, on the reverse strand, counting down.
GGTCGCCTTCCGCACCATTGCCGAACAGATTGCCGGCTCCATCCGCGAGGCCATCGCCCAGGGCCGGATCCCGCCCGCCGCCCGCCTGCTGGAGGCGTCGCTCGCCCGGGAGATGCGCACGAGCCGCGCCCCGGTGCGCGAGGCCCTGAGCCAACTCGAGCGCGAAGGGCTCGTGATCAAGGAACCCAACCGTGGCGCCCGGGTCGTGGAACTGACCGAAGAGACGGTGCGCGAGGTGGCGAGCCTGCGCGGGTTGCTGGAGGGATTTGCCGCCTCACTGGCGGCGGAGCGGTTGACGGCGAGCCAGTTCGCAGCCCTGGAAGCCATGCTGGCGGAGATGGACCGAGCGGCACAGCAGGGGGAGTACGCGCGCCTCGTCGAACTGGATTACCAGTTCCACGCCTTCATCTGTCGGGTCTCCGGCCACCGGACGCTCTACGAGACCTGGTCCGCCATCTCAGGGAAGGTCCGCCTGTATCTCTCCACCACGAACCTCATGTACCGCAGCCTGAAGGCCGCCGTGCGAGGCCACCGGGAGATCCTGGCCGCGCTTCGATCCCGAAACAAGGCGCGGGCGAATCGGGTCATGCAGGAGCACCTTGGGGAGATGCTGAACGACTTCGTGGCGAAGCTGGCCCGGACAGGTCGCCGGGCGCGCCCGATGGGAGAGTCGGTCCCGTTCCGGGAATCGCGGCGTGCGAGGCGCACCGCGGTGGCGCGCCTGGGCCGCACGAGAACCGCACGGGGCAAGGTGACCACTTAGGGGCGGAAGCGCTCGATAACCCGGCGTCGTGGATCGACGCCACCACACACAAGGAGGTGGGACCATGTGCACACGCCGAACGTGGTTGGGGTTGGCGGTTGGGGTGTTCGTGGCCAGCCTGATCTTCCCTGCCATAGGCCAGGCGGGCGAAGCGGGCCCGCAGATGCAGGACACCCTGAACACGGTCATCAAGAAGGGAGAGCTGACCGTCGGGACGTTCGACTTCTACCCCCCCTGGGGCTTTCGGGACGCCCAGAACAACATCGTCGGCATGGACGTGGACATCGCGAAAGAGTTGGCGAAGGAGCTGAAGGTGAAGCTGACGCTGGTCCCGGTGCCCACCACCCAGGACCGGATCAACTTCCTG